>CAYPNN010000172.1:0-4569 GCA_964412065.1 uncultured Candidatus Bathyarchaeia archaeon | reverse complement strand
GCGAAGAGTACGGAGGCTACGACCGCCAACGCGAGCGCTACGTAGATGAGCCTCCGTTCTCGCTGCTCAAGCCTCTGCATGGGGTATCTCGCTGAACGGCGACGTAATAACCTGAGCCAAACTCAAGCGCTGGAGGAGTTCTTTCGGAGCTACGTCGGAAGACTCGGCCCTGAAGCTCGTAGCTTGAAGCGTGGATGGGGTGTCATATTCTGTGGGTGCTGAAGCCTCTAGTCAGGCCCTCGATGGCCAAGGTCAAGATCTCCGTCAGGTTGTGGAGGTCTTCCAGGCTGAGGACCTCGACTGGGCTGTGGCTGTACCTCCTGGGCACACCGATGGTGCAGGCGGCGAGCCCCGCCTTGGTCTGCTGCATCGCAGATGCGTCCGTGACTCCGTGCATGAGGCCGGTCTGGTACGGGATGCCGTTCTCCTCAGCGACGCCTATTAGCCACCTCCTCAGCACCTGGCTCCCCATCCGCGTCCTTGAGCCAAGCTCGCCTATGTGGAGGGCGGGGCCCTTCCCGACCTCGTAGTAGAGGTCCCTCATGTTGACGTCCGGCTGGTAACCGGAGGGGCACGTGTCGACGGCCACCGCCATTTCCGCGTCCAGGCCGTGTACCGCCACCTCGGCGCCTCTGAGCCCTATCTCCTCCTCGACTGTGCCGACGTAGTAGACCGTAGCCGGAATAGGCTTGTCGCTTAGGCTCCTCGCCACGGTTATCATGGCGGCTAGCCCCGCCCGGTCGTCGGCTGCAGCGGTCGCCACGTAGTTGTTACCCAGCTCCACGGGGGCGGTGTTCCAGACGATGGGTGTTCCTATATCGACGCCGCGGCTGTACGCCTCCTCCTTGCTGTCGGCGCCTATGTCGATGTACATCTCCTCTATAGGCGGGACCTTGTGCGCCTCCTCAGGTTTGGTTATGTGCCCCGGCTTGATGCCGACGACGCCTATTATGGGTCCTTTATCGGTGAGCAGCCTCATCTGGTGGCCCTGTATGCTCCTGGTGACGGCGCCGCCTACGCGCCTGAACCATATGAAACCCCTCTCGTCCACGTTGAAGACGACGAACCCCACCTGGTCCGTGTGGGCTGCGAGGGCGACGCCGGGGGCCTCGGGGTCCGTGCCCCTCTGGACCCCCACCACGTTCCCCCGCGGCGTGTCGTAGACCTCGTCGCAGACCGGCCTTAGCTCCTCTACGAGCCTCCTCATCATGGGCTCCTCGAAGCCGCTGGGGCTGCCCACCTCAACCAGGCTGAATAAAAGCTGTTTAAGGCTCTCCAAACGCTGCACCTTCACAGAAGGTGTGGCTCGTCGATGAATAGGTTTTGGGTCAGATCTCTATGACGTCTTTGCTGGTCTTCCCCGGCCTCGCTGTCTCCGGGTTCACGTCCTCCAGCATCTCCAGGAGGCTCTCCAGCTTCTCGTTCATCAGTATGTCCTTGAACTCCAGGTACTCCTCCGCCGACCGGATGATCAGGCCCCGGCGCTTCGTGGGGCTGCCGCTGGCGTCCACCGGGTTCACCTCGACGCACAGGCTCGGCTCCCTGTTCTTGGTGCCGGGCATCCTCATGACGAAGACCCCTGGGACCGTGGTCTTCACCTTCTCCCAGTCTTTCCCCTTCTGAAGAAATTCGGCGAGTTTATCCTCTGACATACCCTGATCAAACCGTTCCCAGTATACAAGGGTTGCCCAGCGGGCTTCGCTGGTTATTTATAGTCTCGCCCCATTACTCATCCATGGTTTCTGACGGCTTCATCAGCCAGGAGAGGCGCTGGGTGGGCGCTGAGAGGAACGACTGTGTCGCGGAGAACGGTATGGTGGCGTCCAAGCACCGGCTCATAGGGGAGGCCGGCGTCGGCGTCATGAAGAAGGGTGGGAACGCGGTGGACGCCGCTGTCGCAGCCGCATTCATGGATTGTGTGGTTGAGCCAGGCATGAACGGCATAGGCGGGGAGGGAGTCATGGCGATACACCTTGAATCGGGTGAGAACGTCATAGTGGACTACGTGGGCAGGCCGTCCGTGAACTGCACTCCGGATATTTATGAGTTGGAGGATACCGCCGAGCCGGGGTGGATGGGTTGGCGTAAGGTGAAGGACGACGCCAATGTCGTCGGTCACAAGGCCTGCACCACGCCGGGCACCGTCGCAGGCCTCACGGAGGCCCTCGAGAGGTACGGCACTATGAGCCTGGAAGAGGTCATGGCTCCAGCCATCAAGGTGGCGAGGGAGGGCTTCACCGTGGGCTGGTGGACCGCCGACCACATCTTCAGGCGAATGGAGGGGTTCTGGGGGTTCGACGAGTGGAGGCGGGTCTACCTCAGGGAGGGGCGGTTCCCGTACCTGCCCTATTCTCGGGGGATGGCGAAGCCCCACGTGCTCGTGAACGAGGAGCTCGCTAAGTGTCTGGAGGCGATATCGGTGGAGGGGCGGGATGTCTATTACAAGGGATGGATAGCGGAGGCAATCGCGGGTGAGATGGAGAAGGGGGGCGGCCTCATTACCCTTGAGGACCTGGCCATGTACGAGCCCATAATACACTCTCCCGATCCGGGTAGCTACAGGGGCCTAGACGTTGTGTTCGACCCGACTCACTCCGGGACCACGATGATGCAGATACTCAACATTCTGGAGGGATACGACTTCTCGTCCATGGGTTTCATGAGCCCTGAGCGCCTCCACGTCGTCGCCGAGAGCGTCGGCCTGGCCTTCGCTGACAGGTTCAAGTATATGGGCGACCCTGGCTTCGTCGAAGTACCCCTTAAGGGGCTCGTCTCGAAGGAGTACGCAGCCGAGCTCCGGGGAAGGATAGACTCCAAGAGAGCCGGGGCCGTGGAGTTCGGGGACCCGTGGCCTCATGAGCCGGAGTGCACGACGGCCCTAGCCGTGGCGGACAAGGCCGGGAACATGGTCTGCGTCAACCAGACCCTCGTAAACTCCTTCGGCTGCGGCGTGGTGATACCGGGCACAGGCATAGTGATGAACAACGCCATGTACGGCCTCGACCCGGAGCCGGGCCACGCCAACAGCATCGACGGCCGGAAGAGGAGGATACAGAACGTCTGCCCAACAGTGCTGCTCGACGAGGGTGAGCCCTTCATGGTGCTCGGCGCGCCCGGCGGCAGGAACATACAGGTATCCGTCGCACAGGTCATCCACCACGTCGTCGACTACGGCATGGGGATCCAGGACGCCGTGGACGCCCCGAGGCTGACCCGGGAGACGGGGACCGTGTACATCGACTCACGCTACCCGGCCGCCACGAGGGACAGGCTGACATCCATGGGCCACGACGTAGACTGGGTCGACCCCGAGCTCAAGAGCTGGGGCAGACCCATAGCGGTGACGAAAGACAGGGACACGGGGCTGCTACACGGCGGCGTCTACTCGCTGTTGACCGGGTTCGAGTCCGTGGCTGTTGGGTTCTGATGAGCCCAACGTCGGCGGCTTACCTCGATGGACTCGGAAAGCATGAGGCTGGTCGAGCAAGCGAAGACTACTGACCACTCGAGCTGAGGAGGGATCGCACCTCTCTCAGGAGCTCGTCTCTCTCCTCCTCGTGCCGCCGCCAGCGCCTATCGAGTTCCCGCCGCCGCTCCGCCGAGATCAGTCCCTTTCTCCTAGCCTCGTTTAACTCGTCGACGAACTCCTTGTAGACGTTCCGGATCTCCCTCGGTCCGGTCAGCCTCTCCCTGATTATCTCGCGTCGGGTCTTGATGCCGGACAGCAGCTCTATCAGCGGCTTCATCTCTCTAAGGGTCTCCCTGAACGCCTCCTGGTTCAGCGGGTCGCTGACCGAGGTGAGATGGATCTCCGGTGCCTCTGGCTTGACGTAGACAGACTGGTTGTTGACTATCCTTCTCCCCCCTTTTCGCAGCTCGTCGGCCTCATCTAGAAGCCTCCTAAGAAGATCACCGTCCAGCCTTGAGCTCAGGTATCTTCTCAGGAGCTCCGGCTCGGGGCTTTCCCCGCTTCTACTGTATAGCTTGGTCTCGTACCCGGCGTGGAGCCCACCGAGCAGGGTGAACAGCCTATCACGCTCCTCCCGGTGGGTCTCCCTGTAGACGTTCTCCAAGTGTTCGACGCTTTTATTTGACTCGTAGACTATGGCCAGCTCCAGCCCCTGGTCTCTGATCCGCAGGTGGAGGCTCGGGAGCGGCTTCCCGTCTGCCGCGCCCGGCTCTCCTAGGGGTACAATCAACACGTCTTCGGTGGACACGTTCTCCATGGCCTCTCTCTCGCTGAGGCTGGGGACCAGCCCGCCTAGCTCCTCCATCACCAGCGTGTACCATCCGACGTATCTCCCTCTCCAAGCCATCCGCTTCACCGGGCTAACCAGAGAAGGTGAGTGACCCTAAAAAGCATTGATAAAAAAAGAAAGGGGTCTAGGAGGTTGAGGCCGTGTTTCTTGCTTTGGCGCTCGTGGTTGGAGTCATGGCCTCCGTGCTCTGGATCTGGGGGTTTCTCCAGCCGAAGCCGATGGGGTGAGCCATGCCCTTCATGTGGAAGCCGTACATCTCTCCGTCGTGGCTCATGTAGCCTTTCATGGCCAGCCTCACGCCGAGCCGCGC
>CAYPNN010000171.1:0-4575 GCA_964412065.1 uncultured Candidatus Bathyarchaeia archaeon | reverse complement strand
CTGTAAGGGTACCCGTCTAAGATTTCCCTGATCCACGGCTTCTCCGCCGAGACCCTAGTCACCCCGGCCTCAAGCGCCTCATCCGTCACAGGCTTCTCGAGGCCGCCGTCCTCGGCTAGCACCGCCAATGCGTCCGCGAAGACGAGGCTGTGGTCCAGCTTGGAGAACGGCCTGAACCCGGCCCGGTGGTCGTGGCTCATCACGGCGTAGAGGGCTTCCTCCGGGAGCTTACCCCGCAGCATGTTGGCGGCGACTACGCCGTGCTTCGACCTGTCCTCCTCGGTCTGGTCGTAGTCGACGTCGTGGAGGACGCCCACCGTCTCCCATAGCCCCCTGCTGCCGCCGACGCCGCCGGCGAGCACCGCCATGATCCTGCCCACGAGGAGCATGTGGTCGCGTCTGCTGCTTCCCTCTATGAGCCTCAGGGCGTCCCTCTTGGAGATCAACGCCACCATATGAAAAGCGTTTCAACCATTAACGTTTTTTGACGCGAAGCCCCACACTTATCCATGGGGAGTGACTGGAACCTCTCGGTCTGCGGCTTGAACTGCGCCGTCTGCGACATAATGCTCGCGGGGAAGGGAGACGAGGAGAAGCTGAAGGAGATCGTAGACTGGTTCAAGGAGGAACGCGGAGTAGATGTGGAGCCCGAGGCGATCGTCTGTAGTGGCTGCAGAGGAAGCCTAGAGAAGCACTGGAGCCCAGACTGTGGGATGATGCTCTGCGCCCGGAGCAAGGGGAACGACTACTGCTTCCAGTGCCGTGACTTCGTATGCGAGAAACTGGAAGCCTTCGCCGGCGACGGCATGGATCACCACAGGAGGGCCGTCGAGAACATGAAAAGGATAAAGGAGACGGGTCTAGAGGCCTGGGTGGAGGAGCAACGGGAGAAGGGTCCACCGGTCTTCTGTCCCTAGCCTTTCTCCCTGAAGAACAGCCAGTAGAGGACGCCGTTCAATGCCATCAGCGCCGCCCCTGTGAAGAAGGGCATCGAGAGGCTGATGGCTTCGAACATGTACCCGGCCAGCGTGGGCGCCGCCGAGCGTACCCCCATCCTGGCGAAGTTGCTTACGCCTATAGCCGTGGCCGTCTCCTCCGGATCCACCATCCCGGACGCGAAGGTCTGCCTGATGGGCATGGAGAACATGACGACGATCCTGTTGACCACTAAAACCACAATGGCGACAGGATACGTGTTGGCTAAAGCGAAGGCGGTTGTGAGCACCGCCGCTGCGATTCGTGACCCGATGATGGTGTTGATGTCGCCGAACCTGGCCACCATGCGCGGGATGAGGAGGTAGCTGAATATGCTTAGGAACCGGGCAAAGGCGTATATCGGACCAAGAATATCACTTCCAACACTGAACCGCTTGTAGAAGTAGAGGGTCATGAGGCTCTCCGTAATGCCCCAGCCGAGGCCGCTGGTTGACCGGACGAGGCTGAACCTGAGGATGACGCCCCAGTTCCTGACCTTGCCGCCTTTTTTAACCTCGCCTCCGTGGCTGGTCCGCCGCAGCGGTTCACTCATGGGGAGCAGGAACAAGATTGAAAGAGCGGAGCTCACGGCGCAGGCCCACCAGAGCAGCTGATGAGCCTCCACGACGCTGAAGCCATATATGTCTTGGAGGTACACTGGGAGCCCTCCCAGCGCCGAGCCTATGCTCGCCGCCAACCCGTTGGTGATGGCCATGGCGCTGTAGATGCTGGGCCGCTGAGTGGCCTCAGTCTTGTCCGTGATGTACCCCGAGACCACGGGCTGACCGGCTCCAGCGCCCTCCCCCATGGCGCCAATCCCTTGACCCAGGGCGAGCATCCAGAAGTCGGTGCTCAAAGCGAAGATCACCATCCGCAGGGTGGCGAACAGGGTGCCGAGCAGGAGGAAGGGTTTCCGTCCGTATCTGTCGCAGAGGTAGCCGAAGGATATCTGTTGGACGGCGCTGACGAGGGTGGCGAGGCTCAGCAGAAGCCCTATCTTCACGGCCGTGTAGCCGAGGAGGGCGAAATAGATGGCCCTCACCACCTGGAGGAACCCCATGACTATCCGGCGGGTGAACATGCTTGAGGTGAGGAGCCTAACGTCCCTGTCGAACCCGTCGGGCACACGGACTAAGCTGGTCACAGAGGCTACCCGAGCGTGTCCGTGGGGGGTCCCACGGATATGTTTCCTTTGATTTTCATGGTTCTGATGGTTTTGGTGCTTCTCCCGAAGTACCTGACCCCTTCATACATAGAATATTCTTTCATGGGGTTCATATTAAGTTGAGAACGATAAAACGGTTTTCCAAGGGGAGCCACGGCGATTCAGCCGGATACGTTCTATCAAGCTTATTGAGCGCATGCAGTATATGTCGAGGTCGAGAAAAGGGAAAAATAGAAACAAGTTGGTAAGAGTATACGGTGCTGAATTTTGTCAATCTTCTAAAATGTGAGATTCAGCAGCCCCAGCAGAACCAGTGTCACTCCTATCAGGAGGTTCACCCACCTACGGTTCTCCATGGACCAGAGCTTGAGGTCCATCGTGGTCCGCATCAAGCCGTGAACCACGACGGTGGTTAATACGAACGGCGCGACGATGATCAAGTTGTACAGGGCTATCAATGCGACGCCGGTGATCATGTAGACCCGTTCCGAGAGCAAGTTCAAAGCGATGTAGGGCGCAGACGAGCAAGGCAGCATCAGTATGCCAGTGGCCAGACCTGCCCAGTAACCGTTCCTAGAGTTCGAGACTCCTTCTATCTGGGCCGAGACCCTGCCTGCGAGGGCGTCTGGGAGATACTTCACGTCCATACCCAAGGCGTCGAGTATCCTGAGGCCCCCGAAGACAATGGCGACAGCCGAAACCAGGTACTTGATCCCAGATACGCTTGGGAGGACGCTAAACAAGCCTAGACCTAGTAGGAGGTAGGAGGTGAAGAGCCCTGAAGAGAAGGCAAGCCCCACCCTCAGGGCAGCCTTTCTCCCCACGTCGTAGAACACGAATGTAAGGAGGATCACGAAGACGTTGAAGCAGCATGGGTTTATGGCGTCTACGACAGCCGCCGCGGCTACCATGGGAAGCAGCTCAAGGAAGCCAGCCTCGTCTGAGGTGGCGGTGACGTATGGCTCCGTGAAGAGCCGAGAAAGCGTCTCCTTCTTTTCGTCGTCATGGACGACAGTCTTGATCTCCATCTGGCCCTTGGACGCGGCAATGTATACGGGGACGCCGTCCCACTCCTCTTCGTACAGCCTGCGCCAATCCTCGGCGGAGAGGTAGCCGCTGGCTATAGCCGTGAGGTTCCCATCCCTGAATACCGCCGCCAAAGGAATGTAGAGAGTCTCACCCAGCGCTTCTGTGATCCTCTGGAAACGATTGGTGTTTACTTTCTCGGCGACATCGTAGAAGACCAGGTCCCCGGCGGGCATGCTGTCTTCGAGCACCTTGACCCTCTCGTTTACTCCAGAACAGGTAGGGCAGGTCACCACGTATAACACTAGGTCGTCTCGTTGAGCGTAGGCGTTTTGGGGGGTCAAGAGCACCAAGAGGGCGATCAAGGCTACCGCTTTGCCCCAGCTTTTGTACCTGGATACAAAGCCTGACATCGGATCCTATCACCTATAACGTTTGATGCCTCAATAAAACACGTGGGATGGGCTAGCCTGAGCCCTCCCTCCTCAGGAAATCGCCTAGATCGAACAGGTTCCGGATGACTCGGATGCCCGCCGAGGTCTCGTAACGCCCATAGCCTATGCATCGTCCATCGAACATCACTAGGTAGTGGCCTCCAAGCTCCAGGACGCCCTCGACGCACTTGATGTTCTCATCGAATATGTCCCTGCCGCATACGAAGAGCCACGCGGCGTCTCTTTCGAGGTGAACCTTCCTCGTGCCCTCCTCGGCCGCCAGCATCTGCAGAAGCGGGCTTCCCGGCTCGAAGAGGCGCCTGTTCCTGCCCAGGTACGTCCCGGCGTAAACCAGGTTCTCCCTGCTGAACCGCTGCCGCCCCAGCTCCTGGCTCAGGGTGAACCTCTTGCTGTCTATCATGAGCGCCTCGGGGTCCATCTTGGACCCAACCTGCTCAAGGAACCTCCTCAGCAGCCTCAACTCCTAACCACCTTCGCCAGGAAGAAGCCCTGTGCATGAGTCGTGTCCGGCCAGAACCTGTGGCACCTTGATATCTCTTCACATAGTTTCTGGCCGAAAACCTCTGTCAGCCCTCTCTCCCCCGGCCCGTTTATCTCTTCGAGGGTGACTTCGTGGTTGCGTAAAAGCCACTGCATGTTGAGCTCGTTCTCCTCGGGTTCAATCGAACACGTGGCGTAGAGGAGGTTGCCCCCTGGCTCCAAGTGCCTCAAGGCCGTGGACAACAGTATGCGCTGGGTCTCAGCGTTCCTGTGTACGTCATCGATGCTTCTCTTCCTGAACCAGCTCGGGTCGGTGACGTAGTTGCCGGAGCACGGTGCGTCGAGGAGCACCTTGCTGAACCGGGTTCCCAGCTCCAGGCTGGTGACGTCGCCGTGGTACACGAGGCTGTTCTCGACGCCGCAACGCTCCAGGTTGTTCTCCAATGCGTGGACGCGCTCCCTGTCGACGTCCAC
>CAYPNN010000170.1:3856-4591 GCA_964412065.1 uncultured Candidatus Bathyarchaeia archaeon | reverse complement strand
CGAGTACAGCAGGGACTTCGTCCACGTCCAGGACATCTCGGAGGCCATGATGCTCTCACTCACCAAGGAGGATATGGGAGGCGAGACCTTCAACGTCGGCGGCGAGACCCTGACGGTGAACCAGATCGCCGACATAGTAAAGGAGGAGATAGCCGCCGAGACCGGCGGCGAGGCGGAGGCCGTGAACACGGCGCCCAGGCCCGGGGAGACTAAGAAGTTCAGCTACGACCTCACGAAGATGCGCGGAGTACTCGGGTTCGAGAACAGGTGGACCGTCAGGGAAGGGGTGAAGCAGCTCATCAGATACTGGGCTCAGCAAAGGTGAGCAAACGATCATGGTGTCCGCAGACCAAACGACGGTTTCAGCGGTTATCCCAGCCTACAACGAAGAGAAGACTATAGAGGCAGTCGTGAAGGGCGCCCTCCCACACGTAGACGAGGTCATAGTCGTGGACGACGGCAGCACCGACGACACGGCTCATATAGCCGAGGAAGCCGGGGCAAGGGTCCTCAAGCAGCGGAACGCCGGCGTCCTGAAGGCTACGGATCGGGGTCTAATAGAGGCGACGGGGGACATAATCGTCACCCTGGATGCAGATGGGCAGCACGACCCCTCTGAGATACCGAGGCTCATCGAGCCGATCCTGAGAGGCGACGCCGATGTTGTCATGGGGATACGGCCCGAGCTTCCGTACCTAAGCGAGAGGATACTCACCTCCCTCACGAGCATGAGGG
>CAYPNN010000170.1:0-3846 GCA_964412065.1 uncultured Candidatus Bathyarchaeia archaeon | reverse complement strand
CCAGAGAGATGAGTCTACACGGCTCCTGCCTGTGCGGTACCTTCGTGTTGGAGGCACACCGACGCGGCGCCCGTGTATCCGGCGTCCCCATATCGATCAAAGAACGGGAAGGCCGGAGGAGGATACAGACACGCCACTTCAGGCAGTTCTTCACG
The DNA here is from genome assembly GCA_964412065.1 of uncultured Candidatus Bathyarchaeia archaeon. GTDB lineage: Archaea > Thermoproteota > Bathyarchaeia > TCS64 > TCS64 > RBG-16-57-9. Next base: position 3,691 of record CAYPNN010000170.1, on the reverse strand, counting down.
GTGCTATGGGACGTGCTGAAGGGTTAGGAAGATATTTACGTTGATCATGGTCAGTAAAGAGATTCGGGAAGTGAAGGGATGAGTAAGGGAGTGACGGTGTGGTTCACGGGTCTGCCCTGTAGCGGCAAGACCGCCATAGCGGACGGGGTCGCCGAGGCTCTGCGCGGGCAGGGACACAGGGTCGAGCGCCTCGACGGCGACATAGTACGCAAGAGCCTGACCAGCGACCTGGGCTTCAGCAAGGAGGACCGAGACGAGAACATAAAACGCGTGACCTTCGTGGCGAAGCTCCTCACCAGGAACGGCGTCATAGTTTTAGCGACCTTCGTCTCGCCCTACAGGGAGAGGCGTAGGAAGAGCAGGGAGGAGATAGGCGATTTCATGGAGGTCTACGTGAGGTGCCCCATAGAGGAGTGCATGAGGCGAGACACCAAAGGCATGTACAGGAAGGCGCTGGCAGGCGAGATAACGGGCTTCACCGGCGTGGACGACCCCTACGAGGAGCCACAGAACCCCGAGCTTGTGCTGGACACGGACAAGGAGACGGTCGAGGAGAGCGTCCAGAGGGTCCTCGAAAAGATGGAGAGCCTAGGCTACCTCCAGTAAAACCCCAGCTTCAGGGTTTAGGGGAAGAAACTGGTCGTGGAGGTCTAGTCGACCACTATCATGGTGAGGGTGCTGCGGACATGGCTGAGGCGCCTGATCTTCATGGTGATGACATCCTTAAGTTTCTGCATAGTATCCGCTTCCAAGCGTACGACGTAGTCGTAGACTCCGTAGACGCCATAGACGTCGTGCACCTCTGGTATCTCTTTGAGAGCTTTCTCGACCTCTTCTCCTTCACCTAGATCTGTGTTAATCAGAACGAAGGCAATGCTCATAACTACACCTGTGTGAAAAACTTTGTATCATCTTTTAACGTTTTCCAACGCGTAAAGATATTAGAAATTATTCTATATACTTGGGTCATCCGAGTTTTTTCTCGGCCTTCAACGAGCCCCAATGTCTTCGTCGTTCGTCGTTGTCTTGTTCGTCACAAGTTTTAATATGGTTTCTTCCCCTGCCGGTTATGAGCGTTTTGAGTCTATACCGCCAGGTTTCGGTGATAGGGGCAGGGATGACGAGGTTCCACCACAGGCTCCACCAGGACAAGCAGGGACGGGAGCTGTTCGTCGAGGCCGCGCTGGAGGCCGCGGCGTCCGTTGACAACGGCTTCACCTTCGGCGACGCGGACGCCCTTTACCTCGGATACTTCAGCAGCGACATGTTCGAGCGGCAGGGGCACACAGCCGCGTTGATGGCAGACTGGCTCGGGATGAACCCGAAGCCCGCCATCAGGGTCGAGGACGCGTGCGCCAGCAGCGGCGTCGCAGTCAACGCCGGCGTCCAAGCCATCGCGTCGGGCATGTGTGATGTAGTCATGGTCGGTGGGGTCGAGAAGATGAGGACCCTGGGCACGACGGAGGTGACGGACACCCTCGCGTTGGCGGCTGACGCCAACTACGAGTCGGGCGTCGGCTTCACCTTCCCCGGTCTGTACGCGGCCATCGCCTCCGCCCACTTCAGCAAGCACGGCTCGACGTGGGAGCAGCTCCAGCAGGTCGCCATCAAGAACCATGTGAACGGGAAGAAGAACCCCAAGGCCCAGTATCAGGAGACCATCAAGGAGATAGCCGACAAGCTGGGGGAGAGGAAGGGGATTAGCTTCCGAGACGAGATGGAGTTCCTCAACTCGCCTCTGAACCCCGTCGTCGCGAGCCCACTCAGGCTGTTCGACTGCTGCCCGATATCCGACGGGGCAGCCGCCGTCATCATCGCCGCGGACGAGGTCGCCGAGAAGTATACCGACACGCCGGTGAGGGTCGTCGGGATCGGCCAGGCGTCGGACACCCTGGCGCTCCACGATCGAGACGACCTAACATCCCTGAGAGCCACCGGCGTCGCCGCGAGGCAAGCCTACAAGATGGCTGGAGTCGAGCCGAGGGACATCGACACCGCCTGCGTCCACGACTGCTTCACCATCGCCGAGGTCGTCGCCACCGAGGACCTAGGGTTCTTCGCCAAGGGTGAGGGAGGTAAAGCTGCCTCGGATGGGAGGACGGCGCTTGACGGGGAGATGCCCGTGAACCCCGACGGCGGGCTCAAAGCCAAGGGCCACCCAGTGGGAGCCACCGGCGCCGCGATGGTGTACGAGATGTTCAAGCAGCTGCGGGGGCAGGCAGGAGAACACCAGGTCGCCGACGCGGAGGTCGGTTTGGCCCACAACGTAGGGGCGGCGGGCGCCACCGTATCGGTGCAGATCTACAGGAAGTGCTGAGATGACGGAGTACACGGTGAAGGCGTACAAGGATCACCTGATGAACGAGGAACTCGTGGGCGTGGAGTGTAAGAGCTGCGGACACCTGATGCTTCCTCCGAGGCCGCTCTGCAACAAGTGCGGCTCGACGGACCTCGTGTGGAGACATTACGTGGGAAAGGGCACCGTCGCGGCTAAGACGGTGATAGCGGTCCCGCTCACAAGGTTCCAGGACAGGTGTCCATACGGAGTAGGCGTCGTCACCCTGGACGAAGGAGTGAGCATAAGCGGCCTCCTGCTGGACGAAGAAAAAATAGATGTCGGTTCTAGGGTGGAGGCCGCCTACGTGAAGGATGAGTACGGCGTGGTCCTCGCCTTCAAGGCGGCGTAGCTAGCTACTCTCCCTTGAACTCGGGTTTCCTCCTCTCGTTGAAGGCGTTTATGCCTTCCATGAGGTCCCGGCGGTTCCAAAGGTTGGAGAACTCGTCGGCCTCGGCGTTCGACGCGGCCTCAAGGTCCTCCATGTTCACAAGCTTCTTCATCGCAGCCAGAGCGAGGGGCGGGCCGTCCACTAAGGCCTTTACGAACCCCTGCACTTTCTCCTCGAACTCCTCCGCGGGGTAGACGGCGTTCACGAGCCCCGCCCTGAGCGCCTCCTCCGCGTTTAGTCGGCGGCCGGTCATCATCATCTCCGCTGCGAGGCTCTTGCCGACCAGCCTCGGGAGCATGTATGTCGCGCACCAGCCGGTTATGAGCCCCAGGTTTACCTCGGGCTGCCCGAAGCTGGCCTTCTCCGACGCGAGCCTGAAGTCGCAGTGTATGGCGAGCTCGTTCCCGCCGCCCAGGCAGTAGCCGTTGACAGCCGCTAAGACGGGTACGGGCACCTCCATTATCTTCCTGTAAGTGTTTTGGCCAAGCTTGGATAGCTTCCGGGCGCCTTCGACGTCCAGCGTGGGGAACTGTGAGATGTCGGCTCCCGCGCAGAACGCCCTGTCCCCCGCTCCCTTGAACAGGATGCAACGGACGGACTTGTCCGCGGCGGCGTCAAGCGCCTCGCCGATCATCCCGAGCATCTCGGCTGTCATGCTGTTGAGCTTACCCGGTCTGTTGACGGTGACTGTGAGTACGCCGTCCTTCTTCTCCGTGAGTATGGGCTTCTCCTCGCCGAGCCCCATGCGCTTCATCTCGAAGGGGCCTCTCGGCAGGTTGGCGCCTAGCTTCATCGCCGTGTCCACGTCCTCCTCCGACGCTATCCCCTCCGCAACCACCTTCTCCGCCTCCTCGACGAATGGCTTCAGGAGGAGCTTCACGTCGAAGCCCTCGGCCTGGTCCTCCGTTACGCTGGGCCGGGTCTCGTAGCTGTAGAAGCCCTCGCCCGTCTTGCGCCCCAGCTTC
>CAYPNN010000169.1:0-4595 GCA_964412065.1 uncultured Candidatus Bathyarchaeia archaeon | reverse complement strand
ACCTTTACGTGGTCGTCTATGAATATGGCGGCGGCGTTCTGGTGTAGTAAAGCGGTGGCTTTGGCGCCGGCGTCTCTGTGCCTCGCGGTGTCCTTGCCGGGGGTGTCGAAGGCTATGTTCTCGGCGGTGTGTTTGAGGGTGCCCACCCTGAGGCCTCTTCGGGTGAGCTCGGCGACGAGGGCCTCCACCACCCTCGTCTTCCCGGAGTCCTTGAAGCCGACGACGGCGACCGTCCTGGGAGGAGTCATGGTGATACCCACGGCCTCGCTTTATTTATCCTCATGGTTCCCGTGGATACATTTAATATTCGGTGGATAATCATCTGGGACGCATCGAAGGGACGTGTTTTGGGGGAGACCGGCTGGCTGAGGAGGATCTTCGCGGCGGACATGCCCACCGTCTACTATGAGCTTCTCTTCATAGGGTTCAGCATCATGATGGGGATGAGCCTTTCCTCCAGCTTCCTGCCGATACTGGCCAACGACCTGGACCCGTCGGGGGTGCTGGTGGGCATGGTGGTCTCAGCCTGGTTCCTGTCCAGGATATTCATGGAGCTGCCCGCCGGCATCATCAGCGACCGGATTGGCAGGAGACGGCTCCTGGTTGTGGGCCTGGGCCTCAGCCTGCTGGGTCCCCTGCTCTGCAGCCAGGCCACGAACGTCTACATACTGATCCTGGCCCGGGCCCTCTGGGGGATGGGGACGGCCCTCTACTTCATGAGCAACATGGCTCTCCTCATGGACATCCTGCCCCCGTCCACGAGGGGTAAGGCGCTGGGCGTGTTCCAGGGCATCGAGTTCATAGGCAGCTTCATAGGCGCCCCCATCGGGGCCTTCCTCGCCGTCTACCTCAGCTACACCCAGGTCTTCTACTTCACCTTCGCTTTCTCGCTTATCAGCTTCTTTCTCGGCGTAAGGTCCCGAAACATGAGGAGCCTGGAGGTCCAGGGACACAGGTCCAGGCTCACCATGAAGCAGATCACGGGCAGCCTCCGTGACTGGGGGATCATAGTTGTGTGCCTCCTCGTCACCTCCAGGACGCTGGTGATGCAGGGCATCCAGCAGACTGTTCTCCAGCTGTACCTGAACCAGCAGGTTGGGCTCACCGTGGCGGGGATCGGGTGGGTGGTCAGCGCCTTCGTCCTGGGCCAGGTGGTCGCGCTGCCCACGGCCGGGAACCTGTCCGACAGGTTCGGGAGGAAGCCGGTCCTCGTGGTGGGCTTCGCCGTCAGGCTTGCCGGCGTGGTGCTCTTCACGGTTTCGGGCAACCTGGTTGTGCTGCTCCTCTCGGGGCTGGTCTCCGGGGTGGGTGAGGGGCTGACCATGACGACGCTTCTGGCGCTGCTGACGGACATAGCGCCCAAGGCGGCGAGAGGCGGCGCCGTCGGCCTCTACAGGACCTTCATGGATGTTGGGGGCTTCCTCGGCCCCATAGTCTTCATGGTGGCCTACGACGGCATCAGCCCCCTGGCTCCCTTCTACGCGGCGGCGGGTCTCTGCGTGCTGAACATCCTGTTGACGTTCTTCGCCCGCGCAGGGTCGTCTGCCTCAACTTAAATTACCGTCCGTGGATCATTCTCAGGTATGGCGTCGTTAACCTTCTACGGCGGGGTCAACGAGATCGGGGGCAACAAGATTCTGCTGAGGGACGGAGACACGGGGATCTGGCTGGACTTCGGGCAGAGCTTCACCATGGGCGTCGACTACTACGTGAACTGGCTTCAGCCCCGGAACTGTCTCAGGGACTACTTCGAGTTCGGGCTGCTTCCGGAGCTTGAGGGGCTGTACAGCGAGGAGATGCTCACGGGGACGAGGGTCGGGTACTGTGAGCCGGGGTACCAGGGGGTCTTCATCACCCACGCCCACAGCGACCACGTGAGCCACGTCAGGTTCATCGACCCCTGCATCCCGGTGTATACGGGGAGGGGGACCAGGCTGTTCATGGAGGCGATGGAGAAGACCAGCTCCTGGAGCAGCTACGGGGAGCACGAGTACAGGGGCTTCAGGACGGGGGACGTGGTGAGGGTGGACGGGGTGGAGGTGGAGCCTATTCACGTCGATCACAGCATCCCCGCCGCCTACGGGTACGTCATACGTCACGGCGAGGGTGCCTTGGTTTATACTGGCGACATGCGTGTCCACGGGCCCAGGGCGGACATGACGCAGGAGTTCCTTGAGGCGGCTCAATATGCTGAGCCCTCTGCCATGATCTGTGAGGGTACGCGGATGGCGCGGAGGGGGAGGCGGCGTAATCTTAGCGAGGCGCAGGTGGAGCGGGGCGTCAAGAGGGTCTGCGCCGAGGCGGACAGGGGCGGTAAGTCTGTGATCTACACGCAGCCGATGCGGGACATGGACAGGCTGCGGACGTTTCACAGGGCGGCGGAGAGCAGCGGCAGGGTCATGGTCATCCACCCCAAGACGGCGTACCTGCTTGACAGGCTCATCGAGGACGAGCACCTGGACCTCCCGGACCCGCATACGGACGACCTGCTGAGAGTCTACTACCGGCGTAAGCGGAGCGGCACGTACAGCGAGAGGGACTACTACGTCTGGGAGCGAGGCTACATGGACAGGATGATCACGGTGGAGGAGCTCCGGGAGAGGCCCACCGACTTCATCGTGAACCTGGACTTTCAGAACTTCACGGAGCTCATCGATCTCAGGCCTGAGCCGGGGAGCCACTACGTCTACAGCATGAGTGAGCCGTTCAGCGAGGAGGACATAGAGCACGACGTGTTGTTGAACTGGCTGGGTCACTTCGGTTTGGTGTATCATCAGCTTCACGCCTCGGGGCACATGAGCCCGAAGGAGCTGGGGGAGGCGGTCAACTACGTTGGGCCCGGGACGGTGTACCCGGTCCACTGCGAGGAGCCCGAGCTGTTCAAAAGATACTATGGCTCTGTGACGCTGCCCGAGATAGGTAAGGAGTACCGGGTCTAGCCGGGTCCGCGACTTGGCATTTCCCTTATCGTTTGTTACCTACGATAAGCGTTTTTCTGGGGGGTGGTTTACGAATCTGCGTTTTCCTTATAATTGGTAACCAATTATAAGCGTTTTCCGGGGAGCCTGTTTAGTTATTTTTATCTGTTTTTTATCTGTTTTACGCTGGGCTTCTTCAGGCTGCGCGGTGACAAGGGCGGCTATGTTTTTCTCTATGATGAAGTGGGTATTGGTAAGGTTATACAAGCATCATACGTATCTGTCTACTCAGGGTCTCTCGCGTTAGAGTATGCCTGATAGGCATCCGACAGCCCCGGCGGCTTTAATCAGTTCGTTGATCTCGACTGTCCTGGGCTCGACTCCGAGGTCCTCGTAGAACGCCTCGGTGACGGGGTTTCCTCCAGGCATCAGGACCTTCCTGGGGGCCAACGTTACGAGGTTCAGGGGCATGCCCCGGCGTGCTTCGTCCAGGTCGGGTATGAAGTACACCGAGAACCCGCGGACCTTGAGCTCGGCGACGGCGTCGTACGGCACCCTGCCGGGCCAGCATACCGCCAGGTCCCCGTCGAGGATTCTGAGGGCGCCCATGAGGTGCATGCTTCCGTATGGTAGGCCCACGTGGACGGCGTCCACGTCCATCTCGCGCAGGGCGTCGGCGACCTGTCGCGCGCCCTCACCGTTGGTGCGGTGGCCGGTGGCCAACATGACCGTGGCCTCGTCTATCCAGGCGGCGTCGGCTCCCTCGAAGACGCCGTTCCCCCTTATGCACCGCAGGATGGGCGTCCCGAGCTCCGCGAGCCTCCTTGCGACCCACCTCTCCTCTCCGGCCCTCACTGTGGAGGCGGGTCTGGCGACGATGGCTCCCTCGGGGGTCATGAACATGAGGTCCGCTACAAACATCTGGTTGGGCGTCGGCTCGACGGGCGGATCCAAGTCGTGGACCTTGACGCCCATCTCCCTGTATGCCTCCGCTAGTCTATCGTGCTGCTCCGTGGCGAGCCGAGGGTCCGGGATGTCGAGCATCTGGACGGAGTCCGGGTCGACCAGCCTGGATATCTCGGGTCCAGGCCGGTGCAGGAGGACGGCTTCGAGAGGCGTGTACTGGGTTGACGCCCCGCAGCTTCCCCAGAGGTCGCCTATCTCCTCCCTCAGAGACCGTGTCCTTGGTGACCACCCTTTCCCGCCGAAGGCCGAGAACCTGGATAGATCCTTCACGTCGAGTACGGTGCGCCCAGCCGGTTTAAAGACTACTATGGAAGGCATGCGCTTCGATGGGCTGTTTGATCCCATGTTGGAAACCGAATGTGGTCTGGCGGGGGGCAACACAGGCAGGTTGTGATAAAGAAATGAGTTTTTTTCTATAGTATAGGTAGTATAATTTTAATCCTTGTTTTAATGGATCTCGCTCTCGAACCCAAACGCCAATAAGGGGACTCCATACACCCGGGGATTTCGGGTGTTTCAATCCTTGTTTTAATGGATCTCGCTCTCGAACGCTTCACCGTTATTCTCGAAGGCATGGGAATACTGCAGTTTCAATCCTTGTTTTAATGGATCTCGCTCTCGAACCATGGAAAACTCCTTTGAGCTCCGGCGCCAAATACTCGATGTTTCAATCCTTGTTTTAATGGATCTCGCTCTCGAACATGTCCGCCC
>CAYPNN010000168.1:0-4600 GCA_964412065.1 uncultured Candidatus Bathyarchaeia archaeon | reverse complement strand
GAAGGAAACGCTCGACGCCATGACTGCGCATGGCGGGCTCCTCGAGGAGCAAACGGAGAGAGTGAAGCGAGCCTCCAAGATCGTGGGCCAGAACCTCAACAAGATTTGGCTCAGAACAAAGGTGGGAAGGCCCATTGCGGAGTCCATGCAGGAAGCTGCCATGGACGCGCTGAACAAACTGGAGGCTGGCGCGGGCCAGGAAGAGTTGAAGGCCGCCGTGGACGCCTTGGAGGCAAAGGCGAAGGAGATCGACGAGGAGAGCCGCCGCCGGAGCATGGTCGTCACCTGACTGTCGGGCTTTAAATAATGATAAACCCCATTCAATACCCAGTTTCTGGAGACCATAAACATGAAGAGCAAGGTCTACCACATGGATGACCGCTACAGCGGTCTTCCATCGAGCATACCCGCCAAGGCGCAGCAGCTTTTCGACCACGCCGAGCTGGGCGAGTGCTTCGACCCGGGCGACACCGTCGCCGTGAAGTGCCACATGGGTGAGTGGAACAACTCTGCGTACCTCCGCCCCATCCTCGTGAGGGTCATCGTGGACAAGGTGAGGGAGCACGGCGGCAAGCCCTTCGTCACCGACACCACTACGGCTCCCTACTACTTCTACGGCGGACGCAGCACCGCCGACCTCCACCTAGAGACGGCGGCCAGGAACGGTTTCACGGCCCAATCCATGGGGTGCCCCATCATAATAAGCGACGGCATGTACGGCACCGACGACGTCAAGGTGGACATCCCCGACGGCCTCCTCCTCAAGGAGAGCTACATGGCCAAGGGCATCGCTGACGCAGACGCCATGATAGTGGTGAGCCACTTCAAGGGCCACGGGAGCGGAGTCTACGGCGGCAGCATCAAGAACGTCGCCATCGGCTGCAGCAGCAAACGCGGCAAGATCGACGTCCACCTCTGCCTCCACCAGACCGTTGGCTGGAACAAGTGGAGCTTCAACGGCGACAACTGCCTGGGCGAGGAGTGCCCAGACCACGTCCTATGCGACAACATGTGCCCCGTCGGCGCCCTGAAGATAAAGAAGGACCACGCCGAGTGGGACGGCGACGCCTGCATCGGCTGCCTCGGCCACCAGCGGCCCCTCTTCAGGTGCGACCTCTGGGGCCGCGAGAAGTACGAGGACTGGCGTACCTGGTTCCTGGTCGCCATGGGGGACGCCGCCACAGGCTACGTCAGGCACATGGGCCCCGAGAACGTCGGCTACTTGACCTACGCCATGGACATAGCCCCCGCCTGCGACTGCGTCCCAGGCTCGGACAGGCCCGTCATACCTAACCTAGGCATCCTGGCTTCCCGCGACATGGTGGCCATAGACGTGGCGGCGCTGGACATGTCGGTGCAGGCGCCCGGTATACACGGCAGCGCAGCCGAGGAGAAGGGGGTCATGAACCCGGGCGACGAGAAGTTCACGGGCATCGTCGGCATGAGCCAGTGGATCACAGCCAACACGTGCAGACGACTGGGAAGCGGCTCCATGGAGTACGAGCTCGTCGAGCCTCTCGTCTCGGAGGACGAGGCGGCCTTCGCCCACCCGCTGTTCACACCTGAGACTCCGTCAGGCTACTACCTAGCCAAGGGGCTGAGGAAGTTCGGGTCGTGGACTCCCCCTGGCGGTTTCAAGTACAGGGACGAGCCCAAGGTGAGCATAGAGGAGCTCTGCAAACGGTAAACCCTTTTTTGTTATTCCCTGTGGCAGGTAATATCGTAAAAAAGGTTAGGCACAATTTAAAAAACACGTGAAGGCGATGTGGCGGGTCTGGAGGGATTCGAACCCTCGGCCAATGGCTTAAGAGGCCACCGCTCTGACCTTGCTGAGCTACAGACCCTCAGCCTACGAACAATGCACGACCCCAATTAAAAATCTTTCACAAAGGCAGAGCATATATAGGAACGCATCCATTTGTGAGTGATAAAAATGGTTAAGATAGAAGGATACGAGTTCCCGGACGACCTCTACTACCACAGGGACCACATGTGGGTGAGGCTGGAAGACGGAAAAGCCCGCGTCGGCTACAACGCGTGGGCCGCAGACGCCGCCGGCAAGCTAGTCAGCATCAAGACCCGCCCCGCGGGCAGGACCGTGAAGGAGGGCAAGACCCTGGGCAGCATCGAGAGCGGCAAGTGGGTGGGGAGCCTGAAGATGCCCCTCACAGGCAACATCGCAGAGATCAACACGGGTCTATCCGATGAGCCTGGCCTCATCAACGAGGCCCCGTACGGCGACGGCTGGGTGGCGCTGATCGAGCCCGAGAACCTCGACGCCGAGCTCAAGGAACTCATCCCAGGCAGCGACAAGGACGCCCTCGAGGCCTGGCTCAAGGAAGAGAAAGAGAAAGCCGGAGTATAGCCGCTTGGAGAAGTGGCGGCTACTAGACCTGGGGAAAGCCGAGCCGTACACCGCGCAGACGTTCTACGAGGCCGTCGCCGAGGCCGTGCACAGGGGCCTGAGCCCCAACACCCTCATACTTGTTCAGCCGGCGTCGCCCTACGCGTGCATAGGCTACCACCAGGACCTCGAGAAGGAGATCGACCTAGAGTTCACCGAGGCTGAGGGCCTGCCCGTGATCCGCCGTAGCCAAGGAGGCGGAGCCACGTACCTCGACGACGGCCAGGTCTTCTACCAGCTCGTTAGCGGGGACAGCGTGGCCGTGCCCCGCAGCGTGGACCGTCTCTTCGAGAAAGCCCTCAGCGTCACAGTGGAAGGCTACAGGCGGCTTGGGGTGCCCGCCGAGTATAAGCCCCTCAACGACGTCGTGGTCGAGGGCCGGAAGATAAGCGGCAACGGCGCCGGGATGCATGGGTCTGCCAGCATCCTCGTAGGCAACTACATCATGGACCTGAACTACCCGCTCATGGCCAGGGTGCTCCGGGTGCCCGACGAGAAGTTCAGGGACAAGATGGCGAAGAGCATGGAGCAGTGGGTTACCACCCTCAGGAGGGAGCTGGGCGAGAGCCCGCCGCCGGAGCACATAAAAAAGGTCTACGCCGAAACCTTCCAGGAGCTCATGGGGGTGAGGCTCGTCCCAAGGGAGCCCACCGAGGAGGAGAGGCGGATCTACGCCGAGGAGACCAGGCCGCGGCACATCAGCCGAGATTGGCTCTACATGGAGGCGCCACGCGGCAAGCCCGGTAGGGCCGTGAAGATCGCCCACGACGTGAAGGTCGTGGAGGCGGACCACAAGGCCGGGAAGCTCATAAGGCTCAGGGCCGAGGTCAAGGGAACCGAGATACTGGACCTTCGCGTCACGGGGGACCTGTTCGTGATCCCCAAGGAGGCCGTCAGGGGCCTCGAGGATGAGCTGGTCGGGGCCCACCTAGAGGAGAGCGAGCTCCTCGAGAGGATAACGAGGTTCTACGAGGAGAACAGTCTCGAGAGCCCCGGGGTGACGCCGAGGGACTACGTGGACGCCTTGATGAAGCTGAGAACTCTTCTCTAAACTCTTCTTCACGATTCTGGTTGTGTAAGACCTATTTTCTGGCGGTGTATTAGAGAATATTAGGTAATCTACTTCATTATGCGGATCTTGCCGGGCTCGACTCCCGCCTCGAGGAGCTCCGTGAGGGTCATGGCCTCGCCCTTCGCTAGGCGTATCTTCTCCAGGGCTCCTTCGCTGAACTTGAAAGCCGCCACCTTCAATGGCTTGCTGAGGCTGCCCGCCGCCATCACCTTCCCAGGCACCGCCACGACCTCCCCCTCCTCCGCGTGTCTGTCGATGCGGCTCAGGTTCACGGCTACCCGTCTCCGCTTGGGCTTGTCGAGCTCCTCCGCGAGCGCCCTCCAGACGGCCTTACCTGTATCATCCGAAGCCTTCATGAGGGCCTGTATCGTGTCCTTGAGTGTCTGGTTCTTCATTACGCTACGTCGTCTCCTTGGAATTCCTCGTCTCCTTCCTCGTCTTCGTCGTAGTCGCCCGAGCCTACGCTGTAGAGCTTTCCCTCGTCGATCTCAGGCAACTCGAAGTCTCTGATATCGTCGTGAAGCTCGCCAGCCTCGATCTTGCTGTCTAGGGCGCTGAGCTTCTGCTTAAGCAGCTTCACCGCCTCCTTCACTATACGCTCCGGTGGAAGGCCCCCGTTAGACTCGACGGTGAAAAGGAACTCGTCTCGCTTGAGGCCCCGCATGATCTCCTCGTGGCTCACGAGCTCCCTGCAGCGGCGGCATCTCTCGAAGCCCTGTATATCGATGACCTTTAACCTGCCTCCGTCTAGGGCGGCGACGCCGCCCCCGCACGCGTCTAGGCACTCCTTCGTGGCGGCCTCGTCCTCTACGTCGACGAGAGCAACGTTCTGGTAGACGCACATCGAGACCGGGCTCCACTTGGCGTGCACCTTACCCTGGCCCAGCTGAGCGTAAGCCTCGAACTTTATGGCCTGCCCTGGCGCCAGCTTCGCGAGGGGAATGCGGCTGCTAACGGGCGCGATGGACGAGTCCTCCGGGATCAGGTCGCCGCTGTAGACAGTCACGGTGTCGTCCTTGGCCTCGACGTCCATAGTCAGTACGGCCCTGCACTTGGGGCACCCCAGCTCCGCCTCGCAGTCACACTCTTCGGGGAGCACGTAGCTTTCGAGGTTGGTCATGAGG
>CAYPNN010000167.1:0-4603 GCA_964412065.1 uncultured Candidatus Bathyarchaeia archaeon | reverse complement strand
AAGAAGGCGCCGGACGCAAGGCTCATACTCGTGGGGGACGGCCCCGAGAGGCACGGGATAGAGAGGCTCATAGAGAAGCTGGGTCTCCGCCACAGCGTGCTGCTCGACGGCTACAGGAGCGACGTACCGGAGAGGCTCAAGTGCATGGACACGCTGGTGCTCTGCAGCGAGACCGAGAGCGCGCCCCTCACAATCCTCGAGGCCATGAGCTGCGGGCTCCCAGTCGTCGCCACCAACGTGGGCGGCATCCCCGAGATTGTTGAGCACGGCCGCAACGGCTTTCTCGTGCCCTTGAAGCACCCGGAGGACATCGCGGAGAGGCTCTTGGAGCTCAACGCCGACAAGGGGAAGATGAGCTGCATGGGCGAGAGGGCCAGGGAGACGGTGCTGGAGAGGTTCTCCACCGACAAGGTCGTGGGCAGGTACCTGGAGGTCTACGAGAAGGTCGCCTCTGGCTAAACCATATATTCCGTCGTTACATGAGGTCTGTAATGGCCCAGAAACCAACATACTACGACAAGAGAAGTGACTTCTGGAGAAGACACTTCGAGCAGGCCGCCGATTACGTGGAGTTCCTCGTGGAGGAGGACCAGTCCCACGCAGAGCGGTGGAGGGAGACCGAGAGACGGCTCCCAGACCTGACGCCCGAGCAGGTGGAACGCCTCAGGGGGTACGGCAGAGAGATGAACGTCCTCGTCTACGGAGGCATCTGGTGCGGCGACTGCGTCAGGCAGGGACCCATGCTTAAGAAGATAGCGGACGCCATAGGCCCCCAGGTTCACCTCAGGATCATCGACCGCGCCGCCTCTGAGGAGCTGCAGGACGAGCTCAGGATACTCGGGGCGCTCCGGGTGCCCGTGGTCGTCTTCCTCTCCGAGGACTTCTGGGAGGTGGGGCGCTTCGGCGACAGGCTGCTGAACATCTACAGGGCCAAGGCGGCCAGGGAGATCGGTAGAGGCCCCAACGCAGGGGTGCTCAGCCACAACGCCCTGGCCGCGGAGATGTCCGATTGGGTGGACGTGTTCGAGCGTATGCAGATAATGCTCAGGCTCTCGCCGCCACTCAGGCGCCGCCACGGCGACTAGGTGTTGATGAAGTACATCGAAGAATTAGGCGTGTGCTCGTTGTACTGGCGGAGATAGACCCCCACCAAGTCGGTGACACCCGTCACAACAGCCAGGTCTATCCAGGCCCAGCTCACCTCCTGGCCGCGGCGCTCGGGGCTGAACCGGCCGTACGCCCAGGAGAGGTACTGCTCGACCATGGACAAGGTTCTTTGCTTCGTCCTCATCTCCTTGATGAGGGGTCCACGGTCCTCGGCCTTGCCCAGCCTGCCCTTGATGGAGCCCACGTCGCTCTGAAGCGTCTCTGCCTCCGCGGACAAAGCCGAGTACGTCGCCTCTATCGAGGCCTCTATCGCGTCGTGGCTTCTCTTGAGGGCCTCCCCGTCGCCGTCGTTACGGGCCTTCACCCACTCCCCCAGGGCGTCGAACAGGTTTTCACGGAGGATCGTCGGGTGCCCCGCCGCCTTCACCTCTTCACCGTATGCCTCGTTCCACGGCGTGTTGTAGAAGGCTCTGGCGTATCGCAGGTACACCGGGAAAGGTATGCCGAGCCTCTGGGCCGCGGGGATCACCTCGGCGTAGTAGCTGGTCTCACCGGGGCCCCCTATGTGTGCGAGCACAGGCACTGCTGAGTCAACGATCACCTGCCTCGAGTCGACCCTGGGGCTTATCCAGTCGATCACGTCGCTGAGGTCGGGGCTTGAGGCGTCGAACGAGTACTCGTACTCCGTCTCGCAGCGGGGGCACACACCTTTAAACGAGGCGGTGCTGCCGCCGCCCACGTACCTGGGCTCGATCCTGGCCCTTTTGCAGCCGGGGTTGGAGCACTCTAGGAAGAACGGCACGTAGTCCCTGCCCCTCCTCCCTATCTGGGGCCTGAACCCGTGCGCCTCCACCAACTTGGCGGCCTCGTTGGAGGACTCGATGAACCCGCTCCTGTTGGGCTCAGAGAGGAGCGTCTCGTAGCCCCGCTGGAAGAAGGGCCTTATCTCTGGCTTCGACGGTGATAACACGGGTACACCGAGATCGGATTCGAGGTTGACTACAGTGCCTATGATCTTTGCCGCCCAATCAGAAACGTTGTCCGTTGAGTAGTAGGCGCCCCTGATGACCGTGAGTATGTGGTCTAGGTTCCTCATGACGCGCTCCTGGGTCTCCGGCTTCACGTCCTTCATGATGCCCTTATAGTTGCCCGTGATCTTCTCCACGGTCTGGTTAAGCCACTCCTCGGGTGGGTTAGGGAGCATGTGGATGGGGCTGCCTTCGTACTCCGGCCCGGCGGGGTAGGTGACCAGCAACCCCCTAGCTGAGGGGCTCGGCAGCCTGATGTTCAGCAGCTCGGCCTGAACCCCGTCGTAGTCGGCGTTGTAGAACACGGGCACGTATCCGCCGCCGATGGCGCAGAGGGTGTGGGCGTAAGCGATCTTGTTCAGTATGAGGCTGGAGCCCGCTAGGCACATGGGCTGCTGCCCCGCCTCCGCGACGCCCATGTCCAGCGAGTCGATCCTCTCGCCGACCTTGCCCGTGAGCAGGCCCAGCTCCCGCTGGTAGCCCCTGAGGGCCTCCCTGAAGCCCTCAAGATCCTCCGGAGGCGAGCCGTACCTCTCCCTTATCCCCTTGAGAAGCGACGCCGCCTCCCCCATCGTAGCCGGGATAACGCCCCAGAGAGCCTCCGCCAGCTCGGCCCTGGAGCCGTCCTTGACGTAGCCGCTGTAGATCAAATGGGCCTGGGGAAGCGCGTCGACCGACAACAGGTTCACCTGAGTTGTATCGAAAGTCAAAGGAGGTTATAAAAACCCTTTCAGGCTAGTCCAAGGAGCCTCTCCGCGTTGCCGTGGAATATCTTCTCAACGCTGCCCTCATCGAGCCCCATAGAGTGGCAGGCCATGAGCTGCTGCCGTAGGTACTCCATGCTGAAGCCCCTGGGGAAGTAGCTGGAGTCGGTGCCGAACACCAGCCTCCCCGGCCCCACAGTCTCCACGACCTTCCTGACGAGGTCCTCCATGGTGAGCCGGTAAGGCATCCACCTCATCCACTGGTTGCTGCCGGATGAGTCGATCAGCACATTGGGGCACGCCCAGCAGAGCTGGAGGAGCTCCCTCAAGTAGCAGGCCCCGAAGTGGGGGATCACGAAGCTCAACGTGGGGAAGCTGGACGCCACCTGCCAGAGCGTGAGGGGGTTCATGTTCCTCAGGTCTCTGGGGGGGCCTCCGCCGCCGCCGAGGACTCCGAAGTGCATTAATACCGGCACCTTCAGCCTGTCCGCCGCCTCCCAGAGGGGGTAGAGCGCCCTGTCGTCCACGGGCCTGGTCTGGCTTGACGCTATCATCTTGTAGCCCTTGAGACCCAGCTCCTCTACGGCGCGCTCGAGCTCCCTGTCCGCGTCTTCGCTGAAGGGGTCGTGGTGCGCGAACCCGGTGAACCTGTCGGGGTGCATGGCGACTATCTTGGCGAGGCTGTCGTTGCCTCCGCCCGTCACGAAGTTCACCCGCTCCACCCCCTTCGACTCGATGTCCGCCGCCCACCTCTCGGCCTGCTCCTCGTCGCTGTGAGCCTCGGTCTCCGGGGGCTCGAACCCCCACATCCTCCGCCACTCGCCCCTGTAGTGCAGACTGTTCTCCATGATCACCTTGGCCCTCTCTTCGCCGTACTGTTCGACGAGCCTCTGCCTCCACCCGCCGGAGCCGGTGCGCTGCACCGGGAAGTGGCTGTGGAAGTCGATAACCTTCAAGCCGTAAAGATTCAATGCCGTCGCTTTAACCATATCAGGGTGGAAGGGTAAAAGAGTTGAGTCGCTAGAGGAGGCTTCGCGTCGCCTTAGCCTCGTAGAAGGGGCTGTTCGACGGCACCGGCTCCTCCAGATACGCCTCGGCGTACACGCAGCCCGCCTGGACGCCCCTGAGCTCGGCCTTCTTCAGGCTAATGTTCTGGTAGTAGCCCCACGGGAACTTCGCCAGCTGGCTCGTGTAACGCTCAACCGCCTCCATCTTCCTGTCCATGACGTCGGTGACGTCCACGAGGACGTGGGGCTGAGGGATGAGGGTGTTGACCTCCATCAGCAGCAGCCGCTCCACGAGGCACGGCTCGACGTAGGCGGTGGTGTGGGCCGCCCACTCCACGGCCTCCTTCACAGCCTCGTAGGCCGCCCTATGCTCCCTGTGGTAGTCGAAAGGCAGGTGGGTGATCACGACCCTGGGTCTCTTCTCAGCGATCACGTCTGAGACGCGTCTGACGAGCTGGGCGCCGTTCTCGACGTGTAGATCATCGAACACGGTGGGCTCGCCGACCCCGAGGTCTCGGGCGGCGGAGAACAGCTCCTCCAGCCTCTCCGGGGGGTTGCACGTCAGGCACAGCACATCAACAGAAGCGTTAGACGCGTGGGCAGCCAGCGTTCCACCGCACCCAAACGTCTCGTCGTCGGGGTGAGAAACTATAGCCAACAAACCTCGTTTCATGTATCCCATTTTAACTATAGGTGGGCCCGATTTAGTTGTTGCTCACCCAACACCTTATCTAAACAATTAGCACACTCTATCACG
>CAYPNN010000166.1:0-4615 GCA_964412065.1 uncultured Candidatus Bathyarchaeia archaeon | reverse complement strand
CCTGACCCGCTTGCCGCCGCGCTCCTTGACCCAGAGGGCGGCCTGGCTGCCCCTCACCCTGACGTCGAGGAGCCACCCCTCAACCCTCGACGCGGGGCCCCCCTGAGAGCTGCCTCTTGATCTCCTCTATCTCCCTGCGGTTGTCCGCCGCCGCCGTCAGCAGCAGCAGGTCCAGCGTGGAGAGCACCTCGCTGTAGATCATGGCCCCCATCTCGCTGGACCAGACAGGCCACAGCTCGTCGAACGCCGCCTGCAGCGCCTCGTCCTTGAGGGCCTCCCTGTACCTGGCCTTGAGCTGCGCCATGGTGTCCTGTATCCGGGTCCGCATGGAGCCCTTCATCACTCTGCCCAGAACCGCGCCTCCTCGCCGCCGAATGAGACCACCCGGCCCCTGCGGGCGGAGTCGGGGTGCTTGACCAGGTGAGCCGAGAGCAGGCCGCCCTGCACCTGCTTCAGGTAGACCATGACGTTAGCCGCGTGGCTGAGGTAGCTGCCCCCCTCCGGCGGCGGAGTCCGGCGGCTCTTGCCGGCGGGGCGGCAGGTGGCCGCCAGCGGGATGCCCTGCTCCTGGCAGGTCTCCCGGAGCCGGGAGACGACCCCGGTGAACTCCCAGGGGCTCTCCCGCTTCACCGCGAGGGGCCCGTGGAATATCTTGGATATCTGCTGGACGGCGACCAGGTCGACGGGGCCCGTGCGCCCCAGTATCCCGTCCACGAGGCCCGGGGCCTTGATCAGCTGCCTCTCGGAGAACGCGCAGACCACGTGTATCCCCGGGACCACTTGCTCGGGGTCCAGCCCTGCCTCGACGGCGAGGGAGACCAGGAAGTCCACGTCCATTATGGATCTGCTGCGCCTGTAGTTGCCGCAGACCACGTACACGGCTTGGCCTGGCTCGCCGCCGCTGGGCCTCACCGCCTCGAAGACGAGCCTGTGGAGGAGCCTGTCCACCAGCTCCTCGTCGCAGCCGCCGTAGAAGAGGTAGAACACACCCGGCTCTAGGCCGCCTATGAGGGAGTCCAGGGCCTGGCTGCCTGTGGATAGGCGGCGCTGTTGGGCCCGCCTCCGCAGCACGTTCAGCGCGGTCTCGAAGGCTTCGGCGGGGCGGGCGTCACGGGTGGATGTGTGGGCCATTCTCTCAGGGGCTCTCCGGCGTGGAGCGGATTTAAGGTGCGCGCAGCCCAGCCGAGGAGGGAGGGAAGTGAAAATGTGGCATATTTTTGAGACGTTTTGAATGGGGTTCTGGAGTTTCATCCTTTAATCGGCAAAGTAGCTAGAAGCACGTCGGGCTGCAGCAGGTGTTTTAAGCTTCAGCCAGTATTTCCTGTCCATGCCCGATTTCAAGAAGGCAGCTGCGGAGCTGCACGACGTCTACAGCAGGCTGCACCCCCAGGTCCATAGCCGGTTCGAGGACGAGATGCCCAAGTACTGGGGCAGAAGGTGGAAGGCCAACACCACGGTGGGTAAGCTCAGGACCGTGCTCCTTCACCGCCCCGGCGACGAGTTCATGTCCGTTGGCGACCCAACGCCGTGGCCGCCCCACGAGTCCAGCTGGGACGCTTGGAGGATGACCGAGAAGCCCAACCTGGAGGAACTCGTGGAGCACCATGAGACCCTCGTCGACGCCTTCAAGGCCGAGGGGGTGGAGGTGGTCATCAGGAAGCCGGACCCTTGGGACCCGCCCTACACCGTCAAATCCATCTACTGTGACGACGTTGCCCACGCCGTCGTGTACGGCCAGGTCATACTACGCATGTACGACAGCATCAGGAAGGGTGAGGAGCTGCCTACCTACCAGACCCTCGCCGAGATCGGCTGCCCCGTCGTGGGAATGATCATAGGCGACGGCATGGCGGAGGGAGGCCCCTGCGGCTGGCTCGACGAGAAGCACGCCATCATC
Organism: uncultured Candidatus Bathyarchaeia archaeon; assembly: GCA_964412065.1. GTDB lineage: Archaea > Thermoproteota > Bathyarchaeia > TCS64 > TCS64 > RBG-16-57-9. The sequence continues at coordinate 2,718 of CAYPNN010000166.1, read as the reverse complement.
GAGGTCCACTACCCGAGGGGAAACACGGGTGACCCCGCCGTGATGAGGGGTAACGAGTGGGGCCAGCAGCAGTACGCCAACATAATCAAGGCCCAAGACCCCGAGGTTGACATAAGGATGGGCCCCGGCTACGGCACACGGAAGGGCACCATCCACTACAGCATGATAGACAGGCACACCAGCGTCGGAGAGGGCACCTACTACGACCCCTACCTAGCCGAGTGGATGAAGCGGGAGATGGGCTGGGAGTTCGTCAAGCCCCCAGACGACCTCATAAGCATAGACACCCGCGGCTTCGCCAAGGGGCCGGACTGCGGCGTCGTCTTGGAGCCCATGAAGATCATCACCAGCGACCAGTACCCAAAGGCCACCAAGTGGTTCGAGTCTATAGGCGTCGAGGTGGTGGAGGTCCACATCCCTAGCCTCATACGGCCCAGGAACAGCGGCAGCATCCACTGCCTCGTCGGCAGCCTGCAGCGGGACCCCGAGCCCAAGAGCTACTAAACCATTTTTCTCTGTCGTCGCCGAAGCCAAAGTTTATCAAACGAGGTGCAACTCCTTCGGTTAATGGCTGAGGGGGGTGCTCCTGTGAGCGGCGACGCTGACCTAGTCACATACTGCGGCATCTACTGCGGCGACTGCCTCGGGTACACCGGCGTCATCGCCGAAGCCGCGGACGCTTTCCTCGACGTGCTGGACAAGTACAAGTTCTACATGACCGCGAGAAACGTGTTCCCCGGGGAATTCGGCGACTACGACAGGCTGATAGACATGCTCCTGTTCATGACCGAGATGAAGTGCCACAAATCCTGCCGGGAGAGAACCGACGAGGAGGCATCATGCGTCGTGAAGAACTGCTGCAAGGAGCATGGCTTCTATGCGTGCTACGAGTGCAGCGAATTCGAACGCTGTGAGGCCCTCGAATCCGTCTTGGGTGGGCTTCACCTCGGCGCCTGCCTCCAGAACCTGAAAGAGATCAGGGATAGGGGGCTGGAGGCATGGCTGCGCGACGGCACGAGACACCACTACTGGGACGAGTAGCTACCTGGACTCCCTGACTATCTCCTTCATGCTCATGAGGAGCGTCTGCCTGAGCTGGGTGATCACCGCCATGCACGCCTCGTGGCTGCAGCCGTCGGTGCTGGGGCTCGGCATCGCGGTGGCCCCGTCTGGAATACCTTCGTTCGCGCAGTTCACCAGCGTCCTATAATGTGTCTGCTCGTCGTGCATCACGTCAGGGTCCCCCAGGAGCCGTGCTAGGCACGCCTCTATCCCGTACGCGGCCCAGTTGCTGGAGGTGGCGGGGATGACCAACTCGGCTCCGGAGGCCGAGACTATGCCGGCGCCGCATGGGCATCCGCAGTCCCTGCAGTACTCGTGGTGTCTGACGAGGATGTCCTTGACGGTGTTGAAGCCGCACTCGTTGCCGTTGTCTCCTGTCGCGATGGTGAGTATCCCCCTGTTCTTCGCGGCATCCAGCAGCTGGTTCCAGCGCACCAGCCTCTCCTCGGGGTCGCCGGTGCTTCCCGGACCGCCCAGGGCGCCGTGCCTTATTCCTTTCTCGTTGCAGCTCACGGCCTCGACGGTGACGACGGCTTTGGGGCTGAGCTCGTCCAGCAGACTCTCGGCGGCTGTCTCGGCCTCGGGGACGCTCATCGTGGGCCAATTATACACCCACGCTGTGTAAGGCGTCCAGATGCTGCCCGTGAGACCCTCCCTCGACAGCACGGGGATCACCTGGCACCCCGTGAGGCTCTGGGTGAGGGCCCTCTGATGCTTGGAGCCCGGCTCATAGTTGGCCATGACCACGGGGACGGCGCGGAGCCCCATGAGGAGCGCCCGGGCGAGGGCGGCGGAGCCCGGGGGGCCGTCCATCTCGTGGCTGTTGGTAACTATGAGGACGTGGCTCCCCGGGGCGACTCGCTCAATGAGCCTCTCGGCGGCCAGGAGGGTGAGGGGCCTCCCGTAACGTTGCCTGGTCTCGTCGTACACCTTCATCCAGGTGTACCTGTTCTTCACGGGGCCGCCTCTGCCTTTCCGCAGCAGCGGTACGGCCCCCGACGGGGTGGCGACGATGCGGTCCACGGTGTCGCCGAATCCCTCCAGTATCTGAGCCTCTACTTCTGACAAATCGTCCACGGTACCTGTGTTGCCTTGTGGCGATTTAAGGTTGGGCTAGGGCTCGCAGTACTTCTCCTCGACGGCACGGATGATCATGTTCACGATCATGGGGGTGTCAACGAGGACGTACCTGCCGCCGAGGAGCCTCATGAACTCCACCGGCTTCCGCTTGTCCTCTGTCACCAGCATCAAGCCGTTTTCCTTGGCGTACCGTGCCACCTCCATGTCGCCTGCGCCTTTGAGGCCCGTGTCGTCCACGGTGTACGCCTCCCAGCCGAGCAGCGTGAAGTGGTCCTTGAGGCCGGTGAACATCTCGTCGAGAAGCAGCTTCACCTTGAGCCCTCTGGCTTATATCTCCCTATGGCTTCGGCCATGCCGCCGCAGGTGAAACGGCCCTCGGGGCAGTACCCCAGCATGTAGCAGTAGGGCCCCGCGTTATCGAACACCTCCGGCTCCGCCGCCCTGCACCGGGCCAGCATGGCGTCGGCGAGGCTCCGTATCTCCCACTGGGCCCTGTTGCAGCAGCGCAGCCCGTAGAAGTGGAAAAGGGCTGAGCCGGTCATGGTCACGAGGATGCTCGTCTCTGTGGCGTTTGGG
>CAYPNN010000165.1:0-4666 GCA_964412065.1 uncultured Candidatus Bathyarchaeia archaeon | reverse complement strand
CCCTTGACCTCGGGAGGAACAGGCACGTGGTTATCACGGAGAGGCTGGAGGCTCCCATGAGCGCGGACCCGCTGAAGGCGCTGGGGCTCGACGTGGACAGCTTTGACATCGTTGAGCTGAAGGACAGGGTCCACCACAGGGCGTGGTGGGACACCTGGAGCGCCGTCGACTACCCTGTGGACCCACCGGGGCTGGGCCCCGCGGACCTCGGCATACTGGAGTACAGGCACCTGCCGTGGGACATCTATCCTATAGGCGCCAAGTACAGGGTAAGGTAACTCATCACTCGACCTTCACGGCGAACCTGAGCACGGCCAGCGCCGTGAAGTTGATGGCTATGGCGATGTTGAAGACGTTGCCGAAGCCTATTTAGGCCGGCTAGGTACCCCGCCACCACCGGCGCGAAGGCGCCGACGATGCTGCTAGGGAGGAAGAACAGGGCGTAGCCTAGCCCTCTCTGTCTTCGGGGTGTGAGTTTAGCCATTATAGCGCTCCTGGGTGCCATGCCTAGGGTGTTGGTGAACCCGTAGGCGACGTAGAGCAGCGTAAACGTCGTGTTGCCGGACATGTTGAGGCTGAGGGCGAGGAGGGTGAACGCGCAGAGGAGGGCCGTCTGGAGCCACCGTTTGTCGCCGTAACGGGCCGCCATGTAGCCGCCGATGGGCGCCGCCAGGAGCCCGGTGAGGGTGGTGGCGCTGCTTATGAAGGAGGCGAGAGCGATGTCCATGCCTCTGATGTCTTGGAGGTATAGGACGAGGAAGCTGCTTATCATGCTGCCTCCCATGCTGCGGAGCGCGGAGTAGAAGAGGAACATGACTAGGCTCGCGGTGAGGAACTTCTGGGAGTCGCCTTCCTCCTCGGGCTCCGCGTCGTGTAGTTTCTTCTCCTCGGGGGTCTCCTCCTCGATGAAGAGCACCATGGCGATGCCTATTATCATGGGTATAGCGAGGACGAGGTAGACCTGTCTCCACTGCCAAGCTAGGACGCCGATGAGGAGGCTCACGGCGAGGGGCCCCATGGCGTGGCCTAGGGTGCCGCCTGCTCCGTGGAGGCCGAGGGCCTTGCTTCGGTCTTGTTGTTTGAATAGTTTGGTGGTGTAGCTGTAGCTGGCGGGGTGGTAGATGGTGGTGTTGATGTAGACGAGGCTTATGGCGGCCACAAGCGTGACGGGGTTAGTTGCTACGCCGGCTAGTATGGCGCCGACGGCGGCGAACGCGAAGCTGAGGAGGAGCATCTTCTTGCTGCCTATTCTGTCGCTGAGGAGGCCTGTGGGTATGGCGAGTATGGCCTGGCAGAGGGGCGGTATGGCGGCTATTAGGCCGAGCTGCTGGAGGCTGAGGCTGAACTCTTCTCTGAGGAGGCTGAATATGGCGGTGTGGATGCCGCCGAAGACGTGTGTGAAGGTGTGGGTGGCGGCCATGGCTACGAGGCCGTAGCTTAGCAGCTTGACGGTCTTCTGTTTTTCCCCCATCTTTGACCCCTTATAGGACGGTGGCACGTATTTAAAATTGGTTGAGGGGTGTCATCGGATTATCTGGAGCTCGCCTATGTCCCTGTACTCGCTGACGTTCTCGGAGCCTGTAGCCGTCACCGCGTAGCTGTCCTCGGTGTGCACCCTCGCGTGTTTCATCACCACGCTGGGCTCGACCTGGAAGAACATGCCCGGCTCCAGCGTCCAGTCTCCGTGGCTGGGCCCGAGGAAGGGGTACTCGTGGCACCCGATGCCCAGCCCGTGGCCGATGAACGCCCTGTTGTAGGGGCTGCCGCGGGACTCGTAGAACTCCTTGACGGCGTCATGGACCTCCCGCACCTTCACGCCAGGGGCGAGGGCCTCGCCGGTGACCCTCTCAGCCTCGACGGCGAAGCTGTATGCCTTGAGCTGGGTCCCGTCAGGCTTCACTATGGCAGCTGTTCTGCTGATGTCGCTGAGGTAGCCGTCGAAGAGGCAGCCGAAGTCGACGTGGATGAGGTCGCCCTCCCGTATGCGGTACCCGCCGGGGATGTGGTGGGTCTCATGGATGTTGGAGCCGGCTCCCATGGTCATGAAGGAGACGGTGTCGGCGCCGTACTCCAGCGTTAGGCTGATCATGTTCCGCGCGATATCCTTCTCGGTGTCCCCCGGCTGCGCCATCTCGAACGCCACCGTTATCGCCTTGGCGGTGGCCATGTTGATGCGGCTCAGGTGCCTGAGCTCGTCGGGGCTCTTCACCGCCCTCAGCGTGTCGAGCACGGGCTGGCAGTCGGTGAGCCGGGCTTCCGGTAGGAGGCTCCTCAGGTGGTCGAGGCAGGCGCCGGGGAGGTCGAGGGTCTCGACGCCCACCCTGCCCCCGCCGTAACCCATCTCGCTGAGGGTGTCCGCGACGAAGCCGATGGGCTTGAGGGGCTCCCACTCGCCCCCCTCGTAGACCCTGAGGTCCTTGATCCACGTGGTCTCACGTGCAGTTACCTCCTCGTTGGCGTGGACGGCGAACACGGGGTCCCCGTCCAGCGGTATGAACACGGCGGCGAGGCGCTTCAGCGCGGCGATGGTCATTATCTCGCTGTGGCTGACGTAGTAGACGTCGTCGTGGCTGGTGGCGACGACGACGTCGATGCCTTGGTCCTCCATCAGTTTCCTGGTTTTACCGAGGTTGAAACCTGTCTTCATGTACAAGACTTGCCGTGACAGGTATTCATGTCTTGTCTATCGGCGGTTTGTATCCAGTTACGTGGAATAACCGAATTTCAATACTCACCTAGAGAAGGTTTGAGTTAGTCATATAGTTATCAAGTCGTCATATTTGTTTTAGGTTTCGAACCCGGCTCGAGGATATAATATGCGGTGGGTTCAACCTGACCTCAGAATTGTGGATAAATTATGATGGTTTCTATCAACTTGATTTGCTTTGATTTTTACGTTGATTATGTTTGTATTGATAGAATCCAAATGAACCCATCATTACGAAGTATGCAGCCACAAGCATCCTCCCATAGGTCTCTGATACAATGTATCCATACCAGTTCAAACCAATGCTGCCAAGCATTAACAAAACAAGATAGATGATTAATTCTCTAGGCATCTTTTCCGGGTGATGAACCGGCTTCTTCTCCGTTAAAACACGGTACCATAAATCATAACCTAAGAACACCAGCATCGGGATCAAGGTAATTGATTGTCTTATCTGATTCTGGGATACAAGATGGGCGATGAACAGGAATGTAAAAGGTATTAATTGAGCACTGAACACATATTTTAAACGTAGCTCTTGTTCCGATTTTTCATAAGCACGAAAAATATACACACTCACTAAGAGTAAGTAGAAGATCAACCCGAATCCTAGTACCAACGTATCTAGAAGTGAAGCCATTGATGAAAAGGAGATGTTCACGCAGATAAAAAAATCGATTAACATGATGTACTTAATCACAGAAATGACTTAATATCTGAAGCACTTGTTCTCGATTTCTCGTTGAAAAAACAAACGGTCTACCAGAATCAAAACGAAGTCTAACAGCATCACCCAAGGACGGCAAGAAAGCCAGAGACCCATCACCACCATACCGAACACCCATACCAGTGTAGACGGATAGAGTGGCATCGACTGGTTCACAAGACTTCATGTCAACCAGTTTAATTCTCTTAGATATTACCCCAAACGAAGCAGCCAGATGGGTTGAATCTATTACTATTACTAGTTTCCTGAAATTCAGTAAAACCACAATAAAGAAACCGTCGAGAATCACGTAGAGCCATGAGAGCCATGGTTCCCGGTAAACAGCCAGTATTTCGAGGATTGTAGTGGGCGTCAGTACCGTGATGAATAACCCAATAATTATTGTTGTCCATTGTGTTAACGGGGCTTCTCTGTAGATTGTATAATCCAAGTCCCATCTGCTTATGGATTAACGATTGTGTTAGGCGTAGAGGGAGTTCCAGCCAGAAGCCGGTGGCAGGCTTCTCAAACTAGAACAGGATGCTGAGGCAGGTCAGCGCCCCGTCGCATTTCTGTATCTCCGAGACGTCGAGGCTGACCACTTCAAAGCCGATCTCTTTGACCATCCGCTGTGCTGTGCCGTAGCCCTCCGCCATGAGCACCGTGCCCCCGACGACCAGCGTGTCCGCGGCGTACTCGTCCTCAGCCGGCGGCACAAGCATCTGGAACCCCTCCAGCGCCGGGTGACGGCAGTACCTCTCCGTCGCCATCATGACGCCTCTGCCCAGGTAGGTGACGTAGCTCTTCAGGTGCATTATGCCGGGGTCGAAGATGGTGGAGACCGGCACCCCCAGCCACTCCTGCATCTGGGCGACACCCTCGGGGTTGGTCCTGTCTGTGATGCCGCATATCAGCCTCCCCTCCACGTGGACAACGTCGCCGCCCTCGACGGTCGCCGGCTCCTCCGCCCACCTCACTGGCATGAACTCCTCCAGAGCGGCGGCGACGCCGGGCTGCTCGCCCCTCCTGCTCGGCTTCGCCATCCTGCATATCAGCGCCCTGCCGTTCTCGACGACGGCGTTGTCCTCGACGAAACACGAGTCGGGGTGGGCGTCGTCCCGGGGCACCCTGACGACCTCCAGCCCCAGCTCCTCCAGGGTCCCACAGTAGACGGCGTGCTGCTCCCTGGCCTTCTCCAAGCTGACGGTGTGGTGCAGGGGGTGGGTGCTGAGGCACCCGGCGTACCTGTCGCC
>CAYPNN010000164.1:0-4666 GCA_964412065.1 uncultured Candidatus Bathyarchaeia archaeon | reverse complement strand
CGCCTTGCCCCTGTCAGGGTAGTTGATGGTGACGTCCAGGTGCATGTAGTCCACGGCTGGCCTGTCGGCGAGGCTGACGGCACACACATACCTCAGATCGCCGTCCGTGTCCACATCGAAGAGCCTCTTGGCCGTCTCGAGAACCCCGGTGACCGTGGACCTCTGGCCGACTCCGATGGCGACGGTCTCCTCGTCGATGATCTGGGTGTCGCCGCCCTCGATGCACGGGGGCTCGCTGAACACACCCTCGGCGTCGTTGGCGTCGTACACGATCTCTACCTTCTCGCTGAGGACGGGGTCGTGCTCGTAGCAGAGCTTGACCACCCGGGGCTCGTGGCTGCGGCTGTAACGCCTCATGTTGCAGATGACCGTCCCTACCTGGGTGGTGAAGCTGGTGTCCCGGGTGTAGGTCCACGCGACGCGCCTGAAATCGGGGAGCACGACCTGGTCCCGCTGCCTGTCGAAGTAGGGTTTCGGGGGATGCCCCCAGAAGAGGTGGTCGACCGTCAGCTTCTCCGGGTCGGGCCTCTCGGGCATCTCGCCCCACACTTCGTCGACTATCTGCCCGCGCTCCTCGGCTGTGGCGTCCTCGAGTATCTTCGTCAGCATCGACTTGACCTCGAAGACCCGGACGCCTTCGTCTCTGAGTATCTTGGGTAGCTGGAGCCACTCCTCGTGGCCGGGGTCCATCTGTGCGTGGGGGTCCCTGCTGACGTAGTGGGTGCTGGACTCGATGCCCGCGAAGGGCATCCTCCTGGTCCATAGCTGCTCGGTGGAGTCCTGGATCAGCACCGCGTGGAGCCTGCCTGACTCGGATTTGACGGTCCACATGGTATATCGGGGGCTTGGGTGGGCTAAAGTATTTATCTGCGTCGATAAGTTACTCTCGGCTCCCGGGAATAACTTGACACATACGTTGACATTTCCCCCGTAATAAAGAGACAAGTTTTGAGGCAAACATCAAGGAACGTAGCATGAAAATGAGACAACAGAGGGTAGAAGCCGGAAAAAGGCTCCCCCGGTTAGATAAAGAATAAAACCGCTCAATGATAGTGTTCAAACAGATTGAACCGGTACGCGAGGCTCGCACTCCTGCTGTTAGTGCTTACCCTGAGCGTGGGGATGCTCAGCACAGCCATAAACATACTAGGAGACATCACGCGCCTCGATCTGGACGAGAGCAAGCCCGGGCCCACCAACCCGATAATGGAACCCGGGGCCCTCAGCAAATCATCCGACGAGGTCGAGGTGGGTGACGTGGAGCCCAGGAAGCTCGGCCCAATCATGGAGCTGCGGCTCCCACCCAAGACGAGGTACCTCAGAAGGATGCCCGCGGAGAACTACACCGGGGGCACATGGTACCCCGTGACCGGCTTCACGTCAGAGCCCTACGACGGAGACCTCATACCAGACCCCACCGTGGGCGCCTCGACCACCATTAACAACCAGTTCTACGTGAACCCCCTCACCGTGTTCATAGGATACGTGACGGTGGCGCCGAGTACCCAGTCGGTGATATTCAACGGCAGCCTCAGGTACTATCCCGAGGCTCAGAGCTTCGAGTCAACCGAGGCCTTCACCGAGCCGTACTGGGTGAGCCACTCGATACATCGATTCTCCGACGCCGCGCTGAGAGCCGCGGAGCCGGTCCCCACGGAGGCCACCCTCGGCGTGCCCGACCGGATAGAGCCGCGGCTCAGGGAGCTTGCGCTGGAGATAACGGGGGGTAAGACAAGCCCCTACGAGAAATACAAGGCCATAGAGGACTACCTGAGGGACAGCTACGAGTTCAGCGAGGACTTCACCCCTCCCCCGGCGAGCATAGACCCCGTGATATGGTTCCTGTTCAACGACAGGAAGGGAACCGGAGCCCACTTCAACTCCGCGCTTATACTGATGGCCAGGAGCATAGACCTCCCCGCGAGGGCCGTCATAGGGTTCATGATAGACCCCTGGGCTGAGCACCAGTACGTCATGCCCCAGCAGGCCTACCTCTACGCGGAGGCGAACCTTGGCAGCCTGGGCTGGACGATATTCGACGCCACCCCCAAGCACTTCGACGAGGGCGAGGTCAACATCACGAAGGAGGCGACGTTCACCAACATCACGGGGAACGACCCCGTGGCGCTCAAGGGGAAGACGTTCAACGTCTGGGGAACCGTGACGAACGTCAACGGCTCGGCGGTGAGCGGCCCACAGGTGGAGATAATACTCAAGGTGGACAAGGAGGCGGAGAACGAGACCGGGCTAATCGTGGGCGTCGGCTTCGTGGAGGACGGCTTCTTCAACGTGACCTGCGACGCGTCGACGGAGCTCACGGTCGGGGACTACGACCTCATAGCCCACACCCTGGAGAACAGGTGGTACCTTGAGAGCGTGAGCGACCCGCCGATAAGGCTGATGTCGGAGACCGAAGTAACCATCTCCGGCCCCAAAAAGGTCTACGCCGAAAAGAACATAACGTACAAGGGCTACATCGTGGAGACGGCCACAGGTGAGCCCCTACCCAACGCCACACTACGGGTATGGTACCTGAACAAGACCATGGACCTGATGAGCGACGTACGGGGCCAGATCAGCTTCCCGGCGCTGTTCCCGGAGGAAGGCGAAGCCACCATCAGGATGAGTATGAGAGAAACAGACTACTACGTGGGCTCCTACACGTCCTTCGGCGTCAGCATAATGCTGCCGCCGCCCTCCCCCGACAACCTCCTAGCCTTCCTCTTCGGGTTCCCACAGAACATAATAATCGCGCTGAGCGGCGCCATGGGCGTAGGCGTCTACGCGGCGAGGAGAAGCAGGCGCATGAGGGAGGAGGACTTCGCCGAGCCCAGGGTGGTCCTCCCGGCTGGGAGGGAGAGGATAGGGTACGAGGACGGCGTCCCCCTGGAGTACAACAGCTACGAGGAGGGCGTGGTGAAGCTCTTCAACAGGTTCTACGTCTCCATGATGCGCATGTACAGGGACATAGACGACACCATGACGCCGAGGGAGTTCGAGTACATCCTCATAGACAGGCTGCCTACGAACGCCCACGCCGCCCTCGAGGACCTCGTCACCAGCTACGAGATAGCCATGTACAGCAACATGCCCATCTCGGTGGAGGACTTTAAGCGTACCAACGCGACAATAGATTTAATCGTCGAGCTGATGAAGAATGGAAGCTGAGAACCGCGGTCGACTGATCAGGGCCACGGCGCTGTACGCGTTCGTGGCAGTCGTGCTCAGCGGCATCAGCTTCGCGACACCCTACACGGTGGGAGACTTCAGCACCTTCCTCCCCTACATGCCCGAGTCGCTGGTCAACGTGGGCATAAGCGTGGTGCTGCTGCCGCTGCTGGCGGGCATAACGCTCTGGTACCTGGGCGCCCTCCTGAGCATCATGTATGAGGGAAAGCTCAACAGGGTCATAGTGAGCGGCCTCTACGCCGGAGGGTTCGCCGCCATAATAGCCTTCTTCATGGTGCTCCAGCCCATAAGCGAGCCCAGCAAGATGGCGGGCTACCTGGTCATCGCGGCGTTCGCACTCTTCTTCACCTACAACATCCTGTCCGCCGTCGCAGAGATAAGGGACCAGTTCTACATACGCGTCATATCGGGATCCGCCACCATATTCATCATCGGCCAGATAGCCATACAGCTGGTGAACCTCTACATGACGAACCCAGGGGTCCCGGTCTCGGGGCAGGTGCTCCTCATAAGGGACATGCTGAACTGGGGCTTCGCCGTGGCGGCCGTCATAACCATGATAGGCATATTCAGGGACTCCAGGAACCCGTACCTGGCGGAGATAGGTGGCATAGCGGCTAGCTACACCTTTGTGCTGGCCATGAGCCTCATAGGCACGCTGTACGTGAACTTCATAACCGGGAGGCTCAAGGCCGTGTCACCGGTTGTAGAGCAGCTCTCCCCATACGTGGAGTGGACAGGCATCGTCATAGTGGGAGCCCTCATATTCACCGTGATGCGGCGCGGCATGAAGGAGAGCATGATGGCACCCGTCGAGGTGGGGCCGTGGGTCAAGCACATCCAGGACACCAGCTCCACCAAGGGCAAGGCCCTCACCGACTTCACCGAGATACTCGACGAGTTCGTCAAGGAGGGAAAGAAGGAGAGAGTGCTGGTGAAGCTCTTCAAGTTCCTGGAAGAGAACAGGGCGGCGGAGGCCGAGATAACGGTGACCCTGAGGGAGCTCATAAACTACGAGGACGAGAGGCCCCCCAGCTTCAGCAGGAGGGGAGTCTCCGACAGGATAGAGAGGATGAACCAGGAGAGGCGCCTCGAGCTGCTGGGGCGCACAGTGGAGGCTATAGACAGGCTGGGGCTGGGCGGACTGCTCAGGGCGCCTGAGCAGCAAGCGAGTCAAGAAAGGATGATAGAGAGTTTGGAGGACTGAGAATGCAGGGAATGCACGTCGACAGAGTCAGGGCGATAAGCAACGCCATACTGGAGGGACTGGGCAAGGTCTACGTAGGCAAACGCGTGGTTCTACGGAAGCTGCTGGCCGCGAGCCTGGCCAACGGCCACGTGCTCTTCGAGGACTACCCGGGCCTAGGGAAGACGCTGCTGGCGAAGCTGTACGCCAGGATCACGGGGTGCCACTGGAGCAGGATACAGTTCACGCCGGACCTGATGCCGGCCGACATCCTGGGCACCAGGGTCTGGC
>CAYPNN010000163.1:0-4675 GCA_964412065.1 uncultured Candidatus Bathyarchaeia archaeon | reverse complement strand
TCCTTATGCTGTTCTGGACGCGGTCGATGCCGTTAGGTTGGTCGTCCTCTGGCGGCTCTTCCACCCGTCTAGCTCTCCTCGCCGTGGCAAGAGCCACATAAAACAGGGTTCAGAATTATGTTCATGAAGTTCCGGAACACTCAAACGGGTAAACATGTACGGGCTAATAAAACTTATGCAACCACACACCAGTAACACTAATATAGAGGACGTGGAGGCATCCGGCGAAGCCGTCAGGGCTCGGTTCAAGGAACACGAATAACTGCTGGGGATGATGGACGGGTTCGTTTTACCCGTGATGAACATAGATAGCGTCTCCACCGCCGAGGTGAGCTACAGGTACCCCAGGATGGGCAGCTTCGGCACCCAGAACGGCATGGTTTTCTACTACATGAGAGACTGCAACAAGGTCGTAACCCTGAACCTCAGAGACCACCCTTACACTAAGGTGATGGTCGAGGTCGAAGACAAGGAAACAATGGCCGACGCCATAAGGAAGTCTATACAGGGGTAACGGCGGCTCACAAGTTAAATCCTGAGCCACATCCATATACCCATGGCTTCTGACGGGAAGACCCGGTGCTGGGGCGAAGGGGACCCACTCGCCAGGGCTTACCACGACGAGGAGTGGGGCGTCCCAGTCCACGACGACAGGGTGTTGTACGAGTTCATACTGCTGGAGGGGGTCCAGGCGGGGCTCAGCTGGTCCACTGTGCTCAAGCGCAGAGAAAACTACCGCAGGGCCTTCGACGGCTTCGACCCCGTAAAGGTCGCGGGGTATACGCCTACCAGGATCGATGAGCTGGTGCATGACGCCAGCATAATAAGGAACAGGCGCAAGATCGTGAGCCACGTCAAAAACGCCCGGGCCTTCCTCAAGGTGCAGGAGGAGCACGGGAGCTTCGACGAGTACCTCTGGGCCTACGTGGACCACAGGCCCATCATGAACGAGTTCACCAGCTGGAAGGAGATGACTGCCGAGACGGACCTCTCCAGTAGGATAAGCAAGGACCTGAGGAGGCGTGGGTTCAGCTTCGTGGGCCCAACCATCGTGTACGCCTACATGCAGAGCGTTGGCATGGTCAACGACCACCTCACCAGCTGCTTCAGGTGGCGGGAGATCAAGGAGCTGTACGGCGGGTGAGCGCCGATGGCGACTGAGCGCAGGAGTATACGATCCATAAACCTGGGGGAGCGCCCGGAGTCTGTGGAGGCCGAGGAGGAGCTCGCCCTCGACGAGCCGTTGTGCATCTTCGTCAACGATGAATACCACGTAACACTGATCGCGACCCCCGAGATGAAGAGAGAGCTGGCGGCAGGGTACCTGTTGACGCAGGGCGTCATAGAGTCCACGGAGGAGATCGAGGGCATCGAGATGGACGGCGGAAACGTCAAGGTGGGGTTAACCGGCTCCGTGGACCTGCGTGAAGCGTCGGTGTCCATGATGAACCTCATAGTCACCGCCTGCGGCTCCAGCCCCAGGGCTGAGAGAACGCGGATGAGGGTGCCGGAAGTCTCGTCGGGGCTGAGGGTGGAGGCCAGCCGACTCAAAGACATGATCACCATGCTGAACAGCAGGAGCAGCGTCCACAGGAGGACCAGGGGGACACACGCAGCCATGCTGTGCGGCAGCGAGGGCATGGAGCTCGCCTTCGCCGAGGACGTGGGGAGGCACAACGCCGTAGACAAGGTGATAGGCGCCCACGCGCTGAAGGGAGGCGACCTCGGCATGTGCGTGCTGCTCAGCACCGGGCGCCAGTCAGGCGAGATGGTGCAGAAGGCGTGCAGGGTCGGTATACCGGTGATAGCTTCGATGACGGTGCCCCTGGTCTCGGGTGTGAGGCTGGCCGAGGCGTCTGGAGTAACTTTGACCTCGCTGAGCGGTGGGAGGCTCCGGGTCTACTCGGGCCCCCAGAGGATCATAATAAGATAGGTTGGGTCTATCTGAGGCTCTCCATGAGGGCGAAGAGCTCAGACAGCTTCTCGCTCTTGCTCCGCTTCAGGCTTGAGTCCATCCTGTCCTTCGGCACGTAGGCGAGGGCCTCGTAGTAGCAGTACTTGACGCACTCCGGGTCGCCGCCGCAGAGGTCGCACTTGTACGCCACGTCTGTGGCGGGGTCGATGCTGACGCCGCCTATGGGGCACACCATGTTGCAGACCCTGCAGCCGACGCACGCGTCGTCATCCACCACCATGGCGCCCGTCGCGGCGTCCCTGCTGATGGCGTTGGTGGGGCACGCCTCCATGCAGAGGGGCGTGCTGCACTGCTGGCACACCATGGGGATGTAGTTGTGGTATAATCCCCGCTTCTCGTAGCCGATGACCTTTATCCGTGACCTGCTGGGCTGGACCCTGCCCGTGTTCCTGAGGCTGCACGCCACCTCGCACATGCGGCAGCCTACGCACTTCTCTATGTCTACCTGCAGCACCTTCTCCACGGTTATCCCTCCTTCCTGACCGGGGCGAGCCTCTTGGCTGCCTTGAGCTCCTTGGCGACGTCCGCCATCCCCAGCTTCTTCAGCGTCGCCTCCCTCTGGAGCCCCGTCTCGGGGTCCCAGCCCCGGAGCGTGTAGTACTCGTCCTTCATCTTCTCGAAGAGCTTCCTGTCCAGCCGTTTCCCCTGCTGGGGGCCGTCTGGCACGGGGTTCTCGAAGAAGAAGTCGGGAAGCGTGTCCGTGGCGCGGGTGCGGCCGTCCCGCACGACGATGGCTCTCTCTATGTTGCAGACCCTCTCAGCCGCCTCGAATAGCGTGGCCTCGTCTGCGGGTATCCCCGTGGCGGCGGCGTACCTCTCGGCGGCGAACTGGTAGCTGGTGTCGCCGAACTGGCTGCCCGGCGCCCCCACGCGTCCGGGCCTGATCATGCTGACGCAGTAGCCTAGGCTGTCCGCGACGGCTGCGCCGTTCATCTCGTAGATGAGGGCGGCGGGCTTGCCCTCGTACTCCGTCGCCATTATCGCCTTCTCTGTGCCGAACATCTTCCTGCTCCACGCGTAGCTGTCCTCAATCTCCTTGGGGTCGACGCCGCCGTACTCGTCCCGCGCCGGCTTGTCCCAGAGGACCACGTGGTACGTGGTGGCTCGGAGGCTGTTCCCCCTCGCTGATATGGCCTCGCCGAGGGCTGTGCCCGGCTCCGCCCTGAACTCGAAGGTCCTCATGGTCATGCCCTGGTTGTGGTAGAGGTAGTCCACGGCCTTCTCGCCGAGTTTCTGGGCGAACGCGACGGGGCCCTCCGCCAGCGCGTCGCCGTACCCCTCCCTGTAAGCCATCCTGCGGGCGGTCTCCCACAGCGCCTCAGGGTTCCCCTTGTCGAAGGGGACGCCGTCCAGGTCCTTCTCCGAGACCACGCCCATCTCGTAGAGGTGCATCAGCCAGCTGACGATGGTGGCCACCTCCTTGTTGTCGAGCCCCAGGTCGCTCATCATCCGCGTGCCCTTGAACGCGGCGCCCAGGTCCGTCATCCAGAGCTTCCACGGCCAGTAGGTGGGGTAGCACCTCCAGATGCAGGCGCCCTCGCCGGGGACGTCGAAGAGGGGCTGGCACGGGAACGGGCAGCCGAAGCACCCGATGTTCTTCTCGAAGTACTCGCCCAGGTAGTTCTCCTCGTAAGCCTTCTTGACGTCGGGGCGCTCCCTCCAGGCGTGGCTCTCGTAGTTGCCGACTACGCCGGCGTCGCCCACGAGGAAGCCCTGGAGGTAGGCGTCCTTTCCCTCGCTGCGGGGGATGGCCTCCCCCAGCCGTTTCTTGGTGTCCTTGACGGTCTCCACGAGCCGCCTGTTGAGCTCGAGTATCGCCTCGGAGTCGTGGACGTTGACGGCGCCCGTGCCCCGGACCACGACGGCCTTCAGCCTCTTGGCGCCCACCGACGCCCCCACGGGTGTTCCGCTCCTGTACCCGTGCTCCACCGTGGCCTGGACCGCGAGGTTCTCGCCCGCGGGCCCTATGCTGGCCACCTGGGCGTCCTCGTCGTCCACCTCCTCCCTGAGGAGGGCCTCCGTGTCGAAGGTGCCCTTCCCCCAGACGCCTGACGCGTCCCTGATCTCGACCATGTCGTTGTAGACGTAGAGGTATACGGGCTTCTCCGCTTTGCCCTTGACCACGACGTTGTCGTACCCCGCGAACTTGAGCTCCGGCGCCCAGCTGCTGCCCATGCCCACGTTGCCGAGGCTGTGGCTCTCCGTCTTCGCCGCGGAGACTACGGTCACCTCCATCCTGGAGGCGCCTATGAGCCCAGTGCCCGCCAGCGCCCCCGAGCCGAGTATCACGGGGGCGTCGGGGTCGTAGGGGCTCTGGTTCGTCTTGCTGTGTCTCCAGAATAGCCAGGCGTTCCCGCCTCTGCCGCCGAGGAACCTCTTCGCGTCCTTGTCCCAGGGGGCGGTGGACACTTTCCCCGTCGAGAGGTCCACCTGGAGGGTCTTGCCGGACCAACCGTAAACCATTGAATCGCCTAGCTACTATCTGTGGGGTGTATTAGAAATAACTTCCGCGGAGGCTGAGGCTGTCTCGGCGTGGGCGCCGTCCGCCGTGTGTGGGGTGGGCCCCCTCCCCCTGTGCCGGGGTGTTGTGTGTCTGGGGGTTTTTTGGTCTTGTTTTTTGTTTTGGCGCGTTTTTTAGGCTGGTTTGGGTTGGTTTCTGGTTCTGTTCTGAAGCTGTTCTGCACCGGTTCTGGTCGGCGT
>CAYPNN010000162.1:0-4699 GCA_964412065.1 uncultured Candidatus Bathyarchaeia archaeon | reverse complement strand
CCTTAAAGGACAGGCTGGAACTCTAACATCTCTAATATATAGAGCGATCTCGTTCCTTATTCTGTGTCCTCGGCCGAGAAAGCAGCGGAAGCCATTACAAAGCTGGAGAGCTACGACCTCAGGATACTTCAGGCCATCGAGCTGGGGATGATACAGCACGAGGTCGTGCCCTTCGAGGAGGTAGTCAGGTACAGCGACCTCAACGAGAACGAACTAGAGTACAGGATGAAGAGGCTTGACGAACTGGAGCTGCTGTACAGGCAGTTGGACCCATACCTCGGCTACATAATGAACTACAACGGCTACGACCTCCTTGCCCTCAACGCCCTCGTTAAGGCTGAGGTGCTCGAGGCGCTGGGTCCGTCCATAGGCATAGGGAAGGAGTCCGACGTCTTCGAGGCCGTCGCACCTGGGGACGTGAAGGTGGCTGTGAAGTTCCACAGGCTGGGAAGGACCAGCTTCCGCGACACCAAACGTAAGAGGGAGTACGTCGCGGACAGGCGGCGCATCTCGTGGCTTTACCAGTCGAGGCTCGCCGCGGAGGCGGAGTACAGAGCACTCAAGAGCATGTACGAGGCCGGCGTCTCGGTGCCGGAGCCCATAGACCAAAACAGGCACGTGATAGTGATGCAACTCATAAGGGGAACCCAGCTCTCGGACATCATCAGCCTAGAGGAGCCCAGGCTGTTCCTCGACGACATCCTAGAGGACGTGAGGCTCGCGTACAGGGCAGGAGTGATCCACACCGACCTCAGCGAGTACAACATACTGATCGACGGAGAAGGAGAGGTCTGGATAATCGACTGGCCCCAGTACGTGTCGACGGAACACCCCAACTCCATGGAACTCCTTGAGAGAGACGTAGGTAACGTTGTCTACTACTTCCAACGAAAATATGGCATAAAGTACGATCTGGAACAGGCGTTGAAACGTGTAAGAGGCTAGTCCCTCAGCGTCATCTTGACGTCCAGCGCGCTGACGCCCTTGCCCTCGTCGTAGACTAGGATCGGGTTGATGTCCAGCTCCGATATCTCCGGGAAGTCCCAGACCAGTTCACCGATCCTCAGTATAGCGTCACGCGCCGCTTCTATGTCGGCGGGTGCCTGCCCTCGGACGCCCTTCAGCAGCGTGTAGCTGCGGGTCTCCTCCATCATCTCCTGGGCCTCCCTCTCGTTCATTGGGGCGAGCCTGAAGCTCACGTCCTTGAGGAAGTTGACGTAGATGCCTCCCAGGCCGAACATCACCATGGGCCCGAACTGGGGATCCCTGCTCATGCCTATGATCATCTCCCGGCCCCTGGGCACCATCTTGTCCACCGAAATACCGTAGATCGTAGCCAAAGGCTGAGCCTTCCTGCACTTCATCATTATCTCATCGAACGCGATCCTCACCATGTAGGCGTTGTTGAGGTTAAGCTCGACGCCGCCGATGTCCGTCTTGTGCATGATATCCGGTGAGACGATCTTCAGCACCACCGGGTAACCTATCTCCTCGGCGAAATCCACGGCCTCCTCGGCGGTCGTGGCGAGCTTGCTCGGAGGCGTGTTCACGCCGTAGGCCTGCACTACCGCCACGGCCTCATGGGGGAAAAGCACGTTCCTTTCATCCACCCTCACGCAATCGAATATCCTCTGCACGGCCTCCCTGTCGATGTCCTCGAACTCTGGGGGCTTCAGCTCTGGCAGTTTGAGGTGACGCGAGTACTGGTATAGAGCGTCCAGCGTCTTGATGCCTTTCTCGGGGAAGTTATAACAGGGAACACCATTGTCCCTTAGGTGCTCGGACGCCTCTGCAACCCAGTCTCCGCCCATGAACACCGATATAACGGGCTTATCAGGGTACTTCTTAGAAAGATCGACTACGTGCTTGGCCGTCGTCAGGGCGTCCGTCATTGCCTGCGGCGTCAAAAGGACCACCAGGCTGTGGACGTTTGGGTCCTGCAAGGCGCACTCGACGGCGACTGCGTATCTGTCGGGGAGGGCGTCCCCGAGGATGTCTACTGGGTTCCCAGTGGATGCCGCATCCGGCAGATTGTCCTTCAGCTTCTTAACCGTCTCCTCCGAGAGCGACGCCATCTTCAGGCCCAGCTTCTCCACCAAGTCGGTGGACAGTATCCCGGGGCCGCCCGCGTTTGTTACTATGGCTATGCCTTCGTCCTCGGGCAGACTCTGCTGGGTGAAAGCCACGGCGTAGTTGAACAGATCCTCCATGCTATCCGAGAGTATGACCCCCGCCTTGTCGAACGCTTTCTGGTAGGCGAGGAAGCTCCCGACGAGGGCACCCGTGTGGCTGCCAGCCGCCTTGGCGCCGGCGCTGCTTGTGCCGCCTTTCACCGCAAGCACGGGCTTCTTCTTGACGACATTCTCCGCCACCTCCAGGAACTTCCGGCCCCTCTCGATGCTCTCCAGGTATAGCAGGATCACCTTTATGTCAGGGTCCTCTGCCATGGAGTCTATGAAGTCTATCTCGTCGAGGTCAGCCTTGTTGCCTAGGCTTATGATGCTGCCGAACCCTATCTCCTCGGCTATGATCCAGTCAAGGATGGCGGTGCCCAATGCGCCGCTCTGGGTAATGAACCCAATGCTGCCCTTCTTGGGTAGGGTTGACGCGAAGCTGAGGTCGTAGGGCACGTGGGTGTTTATGGCGCCCAGGCAGTTTGGCCCCTGCAGCCTCATCCCGTATCTTTTAACAGTCTCTACAAGCTTCTTCTCAAGCTCGGCTCCTTCGTGCCCAGTCTCCTTGAAGCCGGCAGATATGACTATGAGCGCCTCTACACCTTTCTCTCCGCACTGCTCGACTGTGGATATCACGCTCTGGGAGGGTATCGCTATGACTGTCAGCTCCACTTCGCCGGGCACGTCCAGTATGGACTTGTAGGACTGGTGGCCGAGGATCTCGCTTCCCCGCACGTTGATCAGGTAGACTTTTCCCGTGTACCCGCTCTTAAGCAGGTTATTCGCTAAGACGTACCCGACTTTACCTGGGGTGTTGGAGGCGCCTATGATCGCTACTGACTTCGGCCTGAAAATAGCGTCTAGCCTCAAGTAACTGACACCCTCAAGACCTGTCAAACAATATATTATTAATATAAAAACTTTTGAGAAAATATAACGCGCCGATGATTTCAGTAAACACTGCACTTTTTCCAGAAAACTTGTTAAACATCTACCCAGTTCTTCTATTGATTCCCATTGAGCCAAGAGAAGAAGATTTTCACTGACCTAGTCAAGGATGTTGTCGAGAAGAATCTATGCGTCTCCTGCGGCACATGCGTCGCCGTCTGCCCGGTGAACGTCGTAGAGTTGGAGGAAGGCTTTCCCCACCTCGTCGGCGACTGTATAGAATGTGGTCTATGCTACGTTAACTGCCCCAGAACAGATTTCAGCGTAGACGAGATGGATGAGGCCATCCACGGCCGCACCAGGAGGGATAACGAGCAGCTCACAGGCATCTACCGGGCGGTGTACGCCGCGAGAACCAGGAGAGAGGACATCCACGAGAAGGCTCAGGACGGAGGCGTCGTGACTTCGCTGCTGTCCCAGTTCATCGAGGACGGAGGAGACGCGGTCATCGTTGCCGGGCTGGAGGAAGACAAGGTTTGGGTGCCGGCTCCGGTGATAGCTAAGGATACTGAGACCGTGATCAAGAGTGCGGGCACCAAGTATACGCCGAGCCCGACTCTCGTCGGCGTCAAAAAGGCGGTAAAAGATGAGAAGCTGGGCAACATCGCGGTAGTCGGCACTGCCTGTCAGATGAGGGGGCTGAGCAGGCTCACCCAAGGCAAGTTCAGGAACAAGAGGTTCACGGACTCGGTGGGGCTCAAGGTCGGGCTATTCTGCATGGAGACCTTCAACTACAGAGACTTCATGGACTACCTGGAATCCAACGGCGTCGACCCCGGAAAGGTCACCAAGTTCGAGATCAGGAGCGGCAGATTCTACGCTTACCAGGGCGACGAGGTCGTCCATAAGGTTAG
This sequence comes from uncultured Candidatus Bathyarchaeia archaeon, assembly GCA_964412065.1. Classification (GTDB taxonomy): domain Archaea; phylum Thermoproteota; class Bathyarchaeia; order TCS64; family TCS64; genus RBG-16-57-9. Next base: position 723 of record CAYPNN010000162.1, on the reverse strand, counting down.
GCTCAAGAAAGTCAAGGCCCTCGTACGCCCCTGCTGCCACATGTGCGACGACTTCACGTCGGAGTTCGCCGACATATCCGTCGGCAACGTTGGGAGCCCCAGCGGCTGGTCCACGGTGATCGTGAGAACTGAGCGCGGCGAGAAAGCCCTCATGTCGGCGGTGGAGTCCGGGCTCATAGAGCTTGCGCCGATAGAAGGCTTCGAGGCGGGGGAGACCCTCGTCCACAGGCTCGCAAAGACGAAGAAGGACAGCGCCCTAGACGAGTAGCCCTCTTTCCTTGGCTATCTTCACGAGCGTCTCCAGCATGGAGTCAGGCAGAGGCTCGGGTTCAGCCACGAGCGTCACGTTGTACTGCAGCTCCGCCAAAGCCTCTACCACCTTGGCGTTCACGGCGGCCTCCTCGATTGTCTTTCCAATGGTCGTGACGCCGTGCTGAGGCATGAGGCACGCCACGTGTTCCTTCATCGCCTCAACCAGGTTGTCAGCTAGCTCTTCGGAGCCTGGGGGCGCGAACCTAGACAACGGTATGCCCTTCGCTAGAGCCGGGGCCTGATACAGATCGAGGCCCATGGGCACGATCTCGACTCCAGCGATGGAGAGTATTGTCGAGTACTTTGGGTGTACGTGCACTACGCCTCCTGCCTCAGGCCTTTGCCGGTAGAGCCGTGTATGGAAAGGGGTCTCTATGCTGGGCTTGGCGTCGCCCTCGACCACCTCCCGGG
>CAYPNN010000161.1:0-4707 GCA_964412065.1 uncultured Candidatus Bathyarchaeia archaeon | reverse complement strand
GATCAAGGCCGTCACGGGCAACTACCCTAAGGTAACGTACGGCTCCACCGAGGCGCTGGCCAGCACGCTTCCGTCGGTGGAGCACCCCGGGGGCTTCTTCTTCGACTGGAGGATATGCTACGTGGAGCTGATCCCTGAAGATGAGAGAGTTCCGGTGGACGCGGGGAGGGTGGACGAGCCCCCCGAGACGGTGTACTTCATGGACGCTGAGGCGGGTAGAAGGTACCAGGTGGTGGTCACCCCCTTCAAGACCGACCTCACCAGGTCCGCAATGCCCGACATACTCGAGTGCGTCGACACGGGGGACAGCGTCCTGGGCTCCGACTCTACAGTGTTCAGTTACTACTCGAGAAGTGACAGGCTCATCGTGCTCCACAACTTCACGAGGACCTCCGAGAACGAGATCCTTCAGGTGCTCAGAGACGCGGGGATACCCTTCGTGGACTTCGTGGCGAGAAAGGAGAGGGAGGGCTCGAGGGAGTACATGGTCCTGTACCTGGAACTGTCGGCGCCCATGGCGGAGCAGGAGATCTATGACAGGGTTAACAAAGGGCTGACGGACTTTGACAGGGACTGGAGGGACCTCGTCGACTTCATGGAGTTTGTTCCCCTGAAGCTTAGGCTGCTTCCCAGGGGCTCCTTCAGCAGGTACCTGGAGGCTAAGGAGGGTATGCCACGGGTGGACAGGATGGAGATGAGGGACGGGCTCCTCGACAGGCTGCTGGGTAAACGGGAGACGGTGTGAGGGGGAGGCGCGGCCCCGGTCATAGCCCTTGACCTCTCTCTGATGCCCGGCGTCCCCAGATCTGGGCGTGAAAGGTAAATCTAATTACGCGGGCACTAACCTCCTAATTGGATCGACGATGGATCACAGGGATACTCATTTCAACTCAGTTTGCTTACGTAGCTGCCCGATGTGATGGTTATGGCGCCGACCGCGTTGCTGGTCTCGGCGATGTTCATGGCCTCAGAGGCATGGCTGCCCGTCATGATGACGGAGCCTGGCCTGGTTCTCTGCAGGATGCCGATGTAGCCGCCCGTGTAGGTGTACTGCTGGCCGCTCAGGAACGGGATGTCGTCGGGGTTATAATGGTCCTCTACGCCCTCCAACATGTAGGCAGTCCAGACGATCTCCTCCGCCACAGGCCTCACTATGAGGGACGAGTCGCTGCCCCCCGTGGGTACGATGAGGCGGGTGCCCGTCCGGGCCGAGATCCGCGCCACGTGGCTGAGTATGGCGAGTCCAGCCAGGGTCCAGTAGTTGAAGCTGCTGATGCCGAAGCTGCAGACGACGGGTTTGCCCATCTCCGCGGACCGGCCGACGGCCTCCTATATGGCGTCCAGGCCTGGGATTCTGCGTATGTGTATGGTCTTGCCTGAGGTCATGTAGTAGTATACGAGTGCCGCCATTGCGATGTCGAGTATGAGTCCTAGGAATCTTCCGTTTATTACTCCGGGTACACTGAACAGAATATCCGCCACAGTTTTTCCCTGCACTCATACACTATATAATACTTGTTAGATAAAAATGAAATTTATAAAAGGATGTATATGCTCTAACTCGATGTGAATAAACAAGCTACACGACGAATCGGATCAATGAAAGGATCTTAGAAAATGAGGGAATAAAAACGCTTACCCGTTTCATCGGTTCCCGGAAAAACGCTTATAATAGGTAACCAACTATAAGGGAAAAGCCGAGTCGCCGATCCACGGCCACTCTGCGCACCCGAAAAAACGCTTATAGTAAGTAGCCAACTATAACGGGGACGCCTAGACGCCTATGCACGGCGCCAGGTAGTAGACGAGCCTTCCCTGAGGGATCTCGAACTCCATCTTGACCGGCATATCCGTGCTCAGCTCCAGGGTCGCCACCTCGCTGTTGGCCCCAGCCGCGTTGGCGATGTCGCTCAGGTAGCTCAGCGTGAAAGTGGCGCTGCTCGCCTCGTCCACCTTAAGCTCCAGCAGGTCGTCGCTGTCCCGCGTCCACTCGCTGAAGCTGCTCCCCATGTCTCCCTCCGCGTTGATCTTGAACAGGTCGCCGTCCACCTCCACCCGGACATGCTCCGAGACGAGGCTCGCGTCCCTTATCGCCATCCTCAGCGCGTCCGTCGTCAGCCGGGCCTTCGCCTTGAAGAATATCTTCGGCTGAGGCACCTCCTCATCCAACGGCTCCAGTATGGGCATCTCGAACCGCCTGCTGTGACCGCCCCGCTTACAGTGGATCACCAGCCTCGCCTTCTCGGTGCTCAGCACTATACGCACCTGCTCGTCCCTGTCGACCCTGTCAAGGAACCTGAGGAACTCCTTGATGTTAATGCTCAGCTTGGGCTCCCCCTCGCACCTGTAGCTGTCGAAGAAGGTGCCCGGCAGCTCGAAGTCCACCATGGCCACGTGGCTCGGGTCCATTGCCAGCAGCTTCAGCTGCGCCTCGTTCATCGTAAACGTCCCCTCCTCCACGATGACGCTGAGCGCCTTCACCAGGCTCCTGAAGGGATCGATCCGCGAAACCTCAACCTCAAACAAAGTCAAACCACTCGAACATGCAGCGATGCTGCACTCTAGATAGACCCGAGCCCATAAAAATACATTGATTAGCTGTAGTCACGCCACGTGTACCCGCACTTGGTGCACCTGTAGAACTGGGTCATGCTCTCGTCGATGCCCCGGGTCTGCACCATCCACCAGTACGCCTCGTCGTTCCCACACTTCTCGCACAACGCCTTCGTCTTGGGCATCGTGGAGAGGTCACGCTCCTTCTTACCGACGACTATTATCTTGTCTTCCTCGCTGCTCTTCCTGGAGATGGTCCGGCTCTCCTCCAGAGGCTCCTCCCACCCGCACCTGGGGCACACGTAGCAGCGTTTAACGTTGTCGGCGGTACAGAAAGCCCCGCACTCCGGACAAAACTTCACCCGACGGCCTCCGTCTTCTCCTACTCCTAAAGCTATTGTTTTTAAACCTTGTGTAATAAGGATAGCTCCTCAGCGACTAGGGACGCCGCGCGGAGGGCCTCCGGGTAGCCGTCCACGGAGCAGGTGTCGAGGACCTTCTCGGCGTCGCCCCTCCCGAGCCCCATGGAGGTCACCGTGAGCCCGCGCCACAGGAACATGTACCTTTCATCCAGGTCCCCGCTGGCCCGCGTCAACCCCAGAACCGGTTTACCCGTCCCGGACGCCAAGGCGTCCAAGTCCAGGCTGGCCCCGGGGGGCAGCCGATCCATGTCCGCGGCTATCACACGCACCTGGTTGAAGTGGGCGGAGTCCCTGATCATGCTCTCCGCGGCGCCGGTGAGATCAGGAGACACGGAGGAACAGCACAGGACCCCGTCCAGCGCCAGCCTCCCCCTGTAGACCACGCCCACGACGACGTGCATGCCATCCACGGGATCGGCCGCCAAGCCGAGGACCCTGATCTCACTCTTTACCTGACGGATGCGCACCAGCTTCAAGCAGCCACCCCCGGGGGCGACACAGAAATAGTTAGTAGCCGGCCTCGGCTAAGCTTTTCTCGAACTCCTCGAGGAACTCGTCGAGCTTGCCGTCCGCATTCTCAACGGCCTTCCTGACGGCGTCGAGGTGCCTCTCCCCCCTATTCAGCCTGATGAACAGCTTGCTCCTGTCCATCAGAGGATGCGGCTTGCTGTACCCAGCCATCTCCACGTTCTTATCCTCGAGCAGGGCGTCCTGCAGCAGGTTCAGCAGCGTATGCCCCTCGCCGCTGAACTCCATCTCCATGTAACTTCCCTCCTGCTTCACTATGTTTATCTTCACACCAGCTCCTCCCTGCCGTAGCTCCTGGCCGTCTTCCTCCGCTCCATCCTCCCACAGTCCGGGCACGTCAGCCTCCCTCGGTCACTCTCCAGGAGACCCCCGCACCTGCTGCAGTAAGCGTATATGACTCCGTACTCTGGGTCCGCGAGGCTCATCTGGTTCAGCCTGTTCCTGACGTTCACTATCCGTCCCTTAACTACGTCGCCGCTCCGGAGAGCCATGTCGATGTTCTTCGTGTAGTCGCGGCTTATGTCGCTTATGTGGATCACACCGCTGTAGGTGGGGTGGATGCTTCTGCCGTCGAGCATGAATATGTCGACGCGGGCGTCCCTCCGGGCCACCGAGCCGACCTCGGCCACAGCCACCATACCCTCCTTGGGGACGATTATCTCCGGCGTCTTCTTCTCGACGGCAACCGATCTAACCGCCCCATCGTGCCTCGTTACCCCTATCTCGGCTGACCTGACCTCCCCGTCACTCTGGTACGTGCCCTCGCCTTCGCTGTACTCCTCTATCACGGCGAGCCTATCCCCAGGGAATACTTCTCTCTCCTCTGTCTTAGGCTTCTTAGACATCTCTTTTTCCTTCTTCTACGTGACTTGCCCCGGTTTTGCGCCCCGGGGAAACGTTGTGTTTGAGTGTGACGCGATCCGGAGGGATCGGGGCTTCTATGCGTGCAGTTTGTAATAAACCCAGCGGTCACCCCAGGTACCCGGTGCCCCAGATGTCCTCCCATCTGCGGTCGCCGAGCACCACCTCCGCCTCCCGCACCGTGAGTATGGGTCTGTCCACGCCGCCGACGCCGTCGACCGCCACCCTGGGGCACGCCGTGTTGACGAATGCCTGCGCCTCGACGAAGTTGTTCAGGTGCTCCGCCCTGACCTCGTCCAGGTATATGATGACCGCCTCGCAGCCCTTCGCGGCGAACCTGCTC
>CAYPNN010000160.1:0-4720 GCA_964412065.1 uncultured Candidatus Bathyarchaeia archaeon | reverse complement strand
CACCATTACTGTGTGAGACATGGTAAGCGCGTCACGCTTCAAAGGCAAGAGCTTCTTATCCATGAGGGACTACAGCCGCGACGAGATCGACTTCTTACTAGGCGTCGCTGACGAGATGATGCCTCTTGAGCATAATGGCACGGACATGGCCAAGGGCAGGGTCTTGGGCGCCCTCTTCTTCGAGCCAAGCACTAGGACCAGGCTCAGCTTCGAGTCCGCCATGCTCAGGCTGGGAGGCGGCGTCACGGGGTTCGCCGACCCCGGCGTCAGCAGCGTCAAGAAGGGCGAGACCATGGAGGACACCATCAAGACGGTGGAGAACTACGTGGACATAATCGCCATGAGGCACCCGGACGAGTGGAGCAGCAGGAAAGCCGCCGCCGTCGCGAGCATCCCCATCCTCAACGGCGGGTCGGGCCCCTGGGAGCACCCGACACAAGCCATGCTGGACATGCACTGCATAAAGCACGCCAAGGGCTCCATCGACGGGCTCACGATCGGGCTCTGCGGAGACCTGCTCTACGGCCGCACCGTCCACAGCCTAATGATCGGGCTCAGCAACTACGACGTCAAGCTCAGGCTCATCAGCCCCAAGCAGCTGGCCATGCGTGACGACGTAATCAAAGACACGAAGGGCAAGGTGGAGTGGGAGGCGAAGGAGGATCTGACCAAGGTCATCGGCGACCTGGACGTGCTCTACGCGACCCGCATACAGAAGGAGAGGTTCCCCAGCGAGGACGAGTACAAGAAGTTCGCCGACGCCTACGTCATCGACAACAAGATGATGGCCAAGGCCAAGAAGGGCATGGTGCTCATGCACCCGCTGCCCAGGGTCAACGAGATCGCCACGGAGGTGGACAGCCACCCGGGCGCCCTCTACTTCAAGCAGGTGCACCACGGCATCTGGGCGAGGATGGCCATAATAGCCCTCGCGCTGGGGGTCTACTAGCCCCTATCGAACAGGCGTTTCAACCGGTCCCACCTATCATCCTTCTGGTTCTTGTTCTCAGGCGGCTTCGAGTTGTACGCCTGCGGTATCCTGTAGAAGTATATCTTGTGGCTCCCCACGCTGTAGTACCCCTGATCAAGCTTCGCGGTGACCCAGTCCACTATCGGGAAGTCGTGGCTCACGATGCGGGCGCCATTCCGGAGCTCGTCATGGAACTTGGGCCTAAGCTTCGCGTTACCCGACGTCGTCAGGTAGAGGGTGACCACCGAAGCCTCCGACAGGTCCTCCTCGAAGAAGTTACCCTCGACTACCTTGACCCTGCCGTTGAGGCCTTTATCCTCTATCTTGAGTCTGGTCGACTCCACCATCCGGGAGTTAAGTTCGAAGCCCACGGCGCGGGAGATGTCGAACTCCTCGACGGCGGTGAACAGTATCCTGCCGTCGCCGCAGCCCAGATCGTATAGGACGTCGTTTGGGCTGACCTCGGCTATTATCAGCATCTGGCGCACGACGTTAAGCGGGGTCGGGACGTAGGGCGCGACGCTCTCGGTGTTGTCTCCCCAGCCCAGGCTGTGGTGCCAGCCGCTTATGCGGTCGTCGTAGTCGTCTGGCTCGCTGTTGCGTCTGCCCATCAACCATTCATCTGTATTGCTAATCTAAAACCTTACCGCGTAAAACATTGATGGGAAGGTAGGTTGAACAACGTTTTTACATTGCAATACGCCTTATCCATCCGTCCAACATGGCTGTAGTTGACGCGCTGTTAAGCAACATATGGGTCATCTTCCTGTTCTTCACCATCCTCTACCCGAGGCTGCAGCAGACCATGCTACAGAACGCGCGTTCCTCCGCGCTGAGAAACCTAGGTAAGAAGAGAGGCACCAACGTCGTGAGCCTCATACACAGGCAGGAGACCCTCAGCCTCTTCGGGCTGCCCATATCTAGGTACTTGGACATCGACGACAGCGAGGACCTCCTCAGGGTCATCAGGATGACTCCGGACGAACAGCCGATAGACCTCATAATTCATACCCCGGGGGGCATCGCCCTCGCTGCGACGCAGGTCGCGTTCGCCCTCAAGGAGCACCGGGGCAGGACCACTGTCATGGTGCCCCACTACGCGATGAGCGGCGGTACCCTCATCGCGCTGGCAGCCGACGAGATACTCATGGACCCCCACGCCGTCCTAGGGCCCGTTGACCCCCAGATAGGAACCCAGAAAGGCACCTACTCCGCTTCAAGCATACTCAAGGTCGTTGAGCGCAAGAAGACCGACGAGACAGACGACGAGACCCTGTATCTGGCCGAGGAGGCGCGGAAGGCCGTCGACCAGATGAAAGACGTCGTCAGGAAGCTGATAGAGGACAAGCAGCCTCCCGAGCGGGTCGAGAAGATAATCGAGGACCTCGTGACGGGTAAGTACACCCACGACTTCCCAGTCACCTCTGAGGCTGTCTGCGAGCTGCTGGGACAGTGCGCCAAGAACGAGCTCCCCAAGGAGGTGTACCTGCTCATGAACCTCTACAAGATGGGGCAGCAGCAGAGAAGACCCTCCGTCGAGTACGTGCCCATGGCTCCTCGCACCAGATCGGGGGCCCTGTAGAGCGTCAGGGGTTAACGGTCCACGAAGCCGTTAAAAACCTGGACCCGGAGATTCTTCACGGTTGTCTAGATGGATCTGAAGGTAGTGGAGTTGAAGGTCCCAGAGGGATGCAACGTTGTGCTAGGGCAGAGTCACTTCATCAAGACCGTGGAGGACGTCTACGAGGCACTCGTCTCCTCCTCGTCGTCCATCAAGTTTGGGCTGGCGTTCTGCGAGTCCAGCGGCGATTGCCTCGTCAGGCACGACGGCAACGACGAGGAGCTCCGGAGGGTGGCGACAGAGAACGCGGAGGCGCTTGGCTGCGGCCACAGCTTCAACGTGGTCATGAGGGACGCCTACCCCATCAACGTGCTCACGCAGCTCAAGATGGTGCCCGAGGTATGCAGTATATTCGCTGCCACGGCGAACCCGCTCCAGGTCGTCGTCGCCGAGACGGAGCAGGGCAGAGGCATCATGGGCGTCATCGACGGGAGCAAGACCAGGGGGGTCGAGGACGAGAAAGGCATAGAGTGGAGGAAGGGGCTCCTCAGGAGGTTCGGCTACAAGACCTAGCCGAGCACTTTCTTCAGAAGCTCCGGGAGCCGGTCCATCGGGTAGTCCCCCGGGGCCTCCTTGATGAGCCCCTTTTCCCCGTACCTGTCCAGCAGGGGCTTGGTCTTCTCCCTGTAAACCTCAAGCCTGTTCCTGATCACGTCGGGCTTGTCGTCGTCGCGTAGTATTAGCTCGGAGCCGCACCTGTCGCATACACCTTCATTCTTGGGAGGCTTGGATACTAGGTGGTATACCTCTCCGCAGTTGGGGCAGCTGCGCCTGTTGCTCAGCCTCTTGACTATGGCATCGTTGTCCAGAGTCACGTGGATCACGTAGTCCAGCTTCAGGTCGTGCTCCTCTAGATAGCTGTCCAAGAACTCGGCCTGCGGGGTGCTCCGCGGGAAGCCGTCGAGTATGAAGCCGTTCTCCAGGTCCGACCTGCCGAGCCGCTCGCCCACGACGCCGTTCACTATCTCGTCGGGTACGAGCTCGCCGCGGGACATGTAGCCGTCCGCGATTCTTCCGTACTCGGTTCCGTTCGCCACGGCCTCCCTCAGCATGTCGCCGGTGGTGATCACGGGGACGCCGTAGAGCTCGGAGATGATGTGCGCCTGGGTTCCCTTGCCGCTCCCCGGTGGGCCGAGCATTACGATCCTGAGAGGACACCTCATACGAATCCGGTGTGGAACACCGTCTTGTGCATTAAAGATTTACTATACAGTGTTCAATATGTGTCAGGCATGGAGCCGTACAGAGAGTTCAGCGCGCTGGGTTGGTTCCTCATCGTCCTCGGCCTAATATTCGTGGCGCTGCCTTACATCGTGAGGATTGTACCTAGCGTAGAGAGGCTGCCCTGGTTCATCCTATGGGTGTACAGGAGGGACGGCTTCTACTTCGCGACCAGCCCGCTCCTCATACTTCTCTCCATACTATCGATCGTGTGGAGCTATCTGAGGCGATGAAGGTTAGCCTTAATACCGTGCCCGGAACCATTCAGCTAAGATGGTTAGGCGTAGGGTGGTCCTCGTCGTGCGGGACGGGTGGGGGTACACCGAGGAGACCGCCGGGAACGCGGCGTACATCGCGGAGACGCCTAACAACGACGGCTACATGGAGCAGTACCCCTGGACCACGCTGAAGTGCACGGGGAACGCCGTCGGCCTACCCGAGGGCACGCAGGGAGGCAGCGAGCCCGGGCACCTCACCATGGGTGCCGGCAGGGTCGTATGGCAGCCCCTCGAGATGATAAACCGGAGCATCAGGGACGGAAGCTTCTACATGAAGCAGCCATTCCTCGACGCCATACGGCGGTGCCGGGAGACCGGAGGCAAGCTGTACCTCGCCGGGCTTCTCAGCGACCAGGGGATACACGGGACCACCCACCACCTATACGCCTTGCTTGAGCTGGCGAGACGCGAGGGGTTCGACAGGGTCCATGTCCACTGCTTCCTAGACGGCAGGGACGTGCCGGAGAGGAGCGCCGCGGGGTTCATAGAGGAGACGCTCAGCGTCATCGAGGAGAAGGGCGTCGGCCGGCTCGCGTCCATGGTCGGTAGGTACTACGCCATGGACAGGGACACCAACTGGGGCAGAACCCAGAAGGCATACGATCTGCTTACGCTCGGCGTGGGCAGGAG
>CAYPNN010000159.1:0-4745 GCA_964412065.1 uncultured Candidatus Bathyarchaeia archaeon | reverse complement strand
GCTGGCTTGAAGGAAGAAACGAAAGCGTCCTCGCCCGACATTTAGGTCAGCTTATACGGTGACTATCTCTTGCCGGTAGTTCCAGTCCCTCGGCAGGACTCCTCTACGCTTATAGTACCTGGTGACGCGGTAGATCATGCTCTCGGTGAGCTGCATGCCCCTCTTGTTGCTGTAGTCCTTAGGGTTTCGCTCCACATGCCTCCGGAGACGGGTGGCGCGTACCATCAGGTTGTAGAGGTCCTCGGGTATCTCTGGGGCCAGCCCCGCCTCCTCCAGCACCTTCCTGACGCCGTACCCCACGATGGGCTTCACCAGGGGTACTCCGTGGACGTCTCTGAGGATGTTGCCTATCTGGCTCTGGGTCTTGCCCTCGCGGGCCAGGTTTATGATGAGCGCCTTGACCTCGTCGGGCTGGTAAACGACCCAGTTGGGGGGCCTCTTGCTCACTGGCCGTGTGCTGTGGCTTCTGCCGCGCATAGTCGAGAGTTTGCCTACCATTCAGTGATTTCTCCGGGTGCTCTATGGTTAGACTCTACACCATTTAAAAAGGTTATCTCGGACCCGGAAGGAAGAGACTGGATGGGCACCTGTTATCTATCACCGCCGCCTAAGATATGCGTGAGTTTCATTGGTCAAGGAAGTTGAGAGCGTTCTACGCGTCGGAAGGGAGCTCGCGGAGCACGTGACTGGGCTGTCCTACGAGGAGCTGCCGTCCGAGGTGGTGCACCAGGCGAAGCGGGTCATGCTTGACTCCCTGGGGACCATCTACATGGGCTCAAGGAAGGAGGAGGCCGCCGGGGTAGACAGGTTCCTTGTCAACCTGGATGAGCCCCAGGACTGCACCGTCCTCGGCACAGGCAGGAAGACCAGCATGCCGTGGGCTGCGTGGGCTAACGCCGCCTACGCCCAGGTGCACGACTGCAACGACGGCCACAGGGAGGCCGCCGCCCTCGGCGGCTCGTCTCACCCCGGGAGAGTCGCCGTGCCCACAGCCCTCGCGGTAGGCGAGAGGCTGCACGCGTCTGGACGCGACGTGATCACGGCCGTCGCGGTGGGCTACGACGTAGCCGCCAAGGTGAGGGGGATGGACAACAGGCCCCCGGCTTCAGCCTACTGCTCAGCCGCTGTGGCGAGCAGGCTGCTGGGGCTCGGGGTCGACGAGACCATCTTCGCCATGGGCATAGCGGGCTACAACAGCCCCAGGGGCGTCCCCAAGACCATGGGGCTGGACATCAACTTCCTCAGCAACGGGTACCAGGCCAAGGCTGGGATCGAGGCCGCGCTGCTAGCCAGGGAGGGCCTCAACGGCCCCAAGCTCGCCGACGACAACAGGCTCTCCACCCGCTTCAAGACCCGGGGCCTCGGCGAGGAGTACGAGATAATGAACGTCTACATCAAGCCTTGGCCCACCTGCAGGATGACCCACGGCGCCGTCGAGGCGCTGCTGCGGCTGAGGCGGCGGCACGGCTTCACGGCTGAAGACGTCGAGGAGGTGCAGGTGAGCCAACTCACCCACGGCATGTACATAACCGACGAGAAGGTGGGCCCCGACAGCTACTACAAGAACTGCCAGTTCAACCTCCCCTACATCGCCGCCTGCGTTGTCGCCGACGGAGAGGTTACCGAGGCCCAGTTCACAAAGGAGAGGATAGCGGACCCTGCGCTCCACGAGCTCGCCGCAAAGGTGAAGGTGACGCCCGACGAGGGGCTCGACAGCGTATACCCTGAGGGCAGCAGGCCCACCACCGTCGAGGTCAAGCTCAGGGATGGCGTAGCCCACAGGGAGAGGGTGGATGTGCCTTGGGGCGAGCCACGTAATCCCCTCACTGATGAGGAGCTCTTCGACAAGTTCGTTAACTGGTCCAGCCCCACGGTCGATAAGGAGAAGGCTGAACACATCTGGTCGGCACTCAGGGGCTTGGATGAGCTGAGGGACGTATCCGAGCTCATGCCCCTCCTCTGAATTCTTTAACACTCATAGAGAATGCTGTAAGACTTTAGGACTACATTACTATGTTCCATAACCGTCAATTAGGGTCTAGTCGAGGGTAGAGACGGCATGAGCAGCACAGCGATACCTCTAACAGTTCATGACGTCATGACCAGCGACGTGGTGACTATAGGCCCCTCGGAGACCGTTGAGAACGCGGCGCGGGTGATGACCCGCTTCGGCATTAGCAGCCTCATAGTCCAGTCAGAGGACGGCATCCTCGGCATAATCACGGAGAGGGACGTCCTCACGAGGGTTGTGGCCAGCGGCAGGGACCCCCAGGTCGTCACGGTGGGCGAGGTAATGACCAGCGCCCTCATCTCCGTGTCCCCCGAGACCCCGCTTCTCGAGGCGGGCCGCACCATGCTTCAGAACAGGATCAAGAAGCTTCCCGTCGTGGAGTCCATCGGCCAGGACAGGGTCATCGGCATCCTGAGCCTCACGGACGTGGCCAACTACCAGCCCGAGGTCATGAGGGAGTACATGGCGGCGAAGACCAAGGAGCAGGAGACTCTAGCCGTGGAGCAGCTGATGAACATGGACGAGGGGCAGCGCCTCGAGTTCAAGGCCAGCCTCCGCTACAACAACATCAGGGGCTGCGTAGACCAGGAGCTGGAGTACAACTGCCTCAAGACCATATGCGCGTTCCTGAACGCGGACGGCGGCGACCTCATCGTAGGGGTCTCCGACGACAACTGGGTGGTGGGGCTCGAGACGGACTACATGACCCTCCCCAAGAAGAACCGGGACGGCTTCGAGAACCACCTGATAAACCAGGTAAGCAACAAGATCGGAGACATCTTCCTTGACAAGATCAAGATCAGCTTCCACGCCATGTACGGCAAGGAGCTGTGCCGCGTGCACGTCCTGCCCAGCAAGGACCCGGCTTTCCTACATGAGAAGGGCAGGCAGTCCTTCTACGTCAGGACGGGCAACAACTCGCGTCCATTCAAGATAGCCGACGCAACCAAGTACCTCATGGAGAGGATGAACGAGCTAGACCTGTTCCAGTCCCCTCCTCTGGCGGAGTAGAGGCTAGCCTTCTCTGAGCCACTCGCCCAGCTTCCTGAAGGCGCGGGCCCTGTGGCTGATCCTCGCCTTCTCGGCGGCGCTCATCTCGCCGAAGGTCCTGCCGTCGCCCTCGTCAGGTATGAATATAGGGTCGTAGCCGAAGCCGTTGGTGCCCCTCGTCTCCTCCGCTATGCGGCCCACCACCTCCCCGGTGAAGGTGACGCTGGCGTCGCCGTCCCGGAACGCCACAGCCGAGAGGTACCTGGCGCCCCTCTCCGTCTCGCCCTCCAATAGCTTCAAGATTCCCCCGTTGTCTATGGTGCGCAGCGCGTAGCTGCTGTACGGACCGGGGAACCCGTAGTACTTGTCTATGTAGAGCCCCGCGTCCTCGACGAGTATGGGCACCTCCACGTCGAGCACCTTGATGCTGTACTCGGCTATCAGCTCGGGGTCGTCCGCCTGGATCTCGACGCGTTCGACGCTTAGGCGCATCAGCTCGACGCCGTACCCGGCGAGCACCTCCCGGGCCTCCATGTACTTGTGGTCGCTGCTGGTCCCCATCCAGATCCTAGTTCTTCTCAATGTATCTTCCCCTCTTGGCAACCTCTTCCATGCGCGTAACCGCCTCCTCCGCCTCCGAGCCCAGCGTCCCACGGTAGCCCTGCAGGAAGGCGGCGAGGAGCTCCTCCCGGTGCCTGTAGTGGGTGCTCGTCAGCATCCTGTCCATGAGGTTGAGGTCTACGCCACGCTTCTCCACCTCCGTGCTCACCTCAGCCAGCCCGAAGTCTATGAACACCAGCCTATCACCCTGCATCAGTATGTTGCTCGTGGTGAGATCGCCGTGGATTATTCCCGCACCGTGGAGCCTGCCCGCATATCCGCCTATCCGGGTGAACAGCACCCTCCTCTCCTCGTCCGTCAACCCCTCCACCGCGTCCCTGACCTTCACCCCGTCGACGTACTCCATGACGATGACCGCTTCGTCCGGGTCGACCTGGTACAGCAGCGGCGTAGGAACGCCGCTCAGCTTGGCCCTGTGGATGGTGTCCGCCTCTATCTTGGTCCTGGTCCTCCTCAAATGGCGGTCAAGCTCGGGGTGCCTGTACATCTTGGGGTTCCGCCTTTTAGCGAGCACCGTCAAGCCGTTCCACTCCATCAGGACCAGGTCAGCCTCGGCTCCCCTCGCGATCACTCTCTCCACGGTATCTCCACCTGATCCATTCTCCAGCTAGGGTTCACGTGGCTCTTGCTCAGAGGCGTCACTTGGCCCGCCTCGTACGCGACGATCCCGGTCCAGGCTATCATGGCGCCGTTGTCCGCCGCCAGCCTGATCGGCACGACGTACGGCTCCGCGCCGTGCTCACGGGCGATGTCCCTGACCATGGAGCCGAGCCTCTTGTTCGCTGCAACGCCGCCTGTGAGAAGCAGCTCAGGCTTCCCGGTGTGTGCCAGCGCCCTCTCCGTGACCTCGCCGAGCATCGCGTAAGCCGTCTCCTGTAGGCTGAAGCACAGGTCCTCCACGCTGTGCATGCCTGTGCGGAGCTCGGCAGTTATAGCCGTGAGCAGCCCGCTGTAGCTAAGGTCCATGCCCTTCACCGAGTAGGGCAGCGGTATAAGCCTCCCGCCGAGGGCGGCCTTGCGCTCGATGTCCGGGCCCCCCGGGTACTCCAGGCCCGCCTCGCGGGCGAAGGTGTCGAGGCAGTTGCCCACGGCTATATCCAGGGTCTCCCCGAATATCCTGTAC
>CAYPNN010000158.1:0-4749 GCA_964412065.1 uncultured Candidatus Bathyarchaeia archaeon | reverse complement strand
CGGCGGACGAGGCACTCACCGCCGGTCTGCTCCACGATCTCGGCAAGCTGGTGTTCAAGAACTACGACCCGGAGCGGTACGACTCGGTCATTCAGTCGGTCTACAACGATCAGGCCGACGCGGTGGAGATGGAGATCGAGGCCTTCGGCGTCGAGGTTCTGGAGCAGTACGCCGTCCTCGGTCCCTACGACTTCGTGAACATCGTTGAGGCCCCCGACAACGACGCCGTCTTCAAGATGAGCGTCGAGCTGGGGAGCAGGGGCACGATCAAGATACTGAGCATGCCAGCCGTGACCATCGACCATCTTATTGAGAATCTGAAGTGACCCCTCCCATTTTTTAGAGGTATATAGCATTTATTTCCTAGCGAAATACTCTCGCTGGTAGCTGTTCTCGTCCAAGACGCCGAGACGCTGCATGGTCTGACGCATGGTGCGCTGGTTCGCCTCGCCCAGCTCCTGCAGAGGCTTACGGGGCTTCCCAACGTCCGCCCCCACCTGGTTCAACGCCCATTTGAGGGGAACCGGGTTGGACTCGCTGTACATCATCCTGATGAGGGGCAGGTACCTGTACAGGTACTCCCGCATGGTCTCGGCGTCCCCGTAGCTCTCCCAAGGCTTGCTGATCTTGGCCATCTCCCTCGGGCACAGGCTTCCCGTGACGTTGCTGGTTCCCTTGCCGCCTGAACTCATGACGACGGGTATCAGCGCGTAGAACGCGCAGTCGCAGCAGAGCACGTTGAACTCGCCTCGTGTAAGCTCGACGGTCCGCATCACGCCGTACGGGTTGGGGCCAGCCTCCTTGATGGCCACCATGTTGGGGTGCTGTGACAGCCGGGCGATGGTCTCTGGCTCGACGTTGACCCCGCACCGCTCAGGGTTGTTGTAGATGACGAAGGGCATGTCCACGGCGGCGGCGACGTCCTTGAAGTAGTGGTAGAGGGCGGTCTGCGTAGGCTTGATGTACGGCGGCTGAACTATGAGCCCGGCGGCGGCCCCGGCCTCCTTCGCGTATTCAGCGTTCTCTATGGTCTGTCTGGTGGTGACGGCGGCGACACCGACCATTACGGGGATCTTGCCGTTCGCCTCGTCGAGGACGGCGTCGATGATCTTCCTGCGTTCCTCTGAGGTGAGCATGATGGCTTCCCCCGTGGAACCCAGCAACAGTATACCTGTGCTGTGGTTCTCGGCGTGGAACCCGACGAGCTGCCGCAGCGCCTCATGGTTGACCTCGTCTTTCCCCGTGAACGGAGTCACCAGGGCCGGCCAGCTTCCCTCGACGTTGTACCTCTTCAACATGACTCAAGGCAAACATCGTGGTTCCTAATATAAGCTATGCTGGGGTTGAGAAACATCTTAAGCACAACCCACAATATATCTGTGACCCTCGTTGCCTCGACTCATGGACTACACGTATGTCCCACCGGGCTTCGAGATGGCTCTCTCAGAGGAGGACGGAGCCACCACGCTCTCCCCCGGGAGCGACGGGGGATGCTGGGGCCTCTGGTTCAACGTCTCGCTCAGCGACGACCCGGCCAGTTGGGACGAAGAGGTGCAGAGACTCAACCAGCTTCAGTTAACTCTCCCAGCATTCAGCGACGATCAACGGCTCGTAAGGGCGCACATGGCTGAGCTCTGCAGGTACCACCCCCTCTTCCCCGGCAGCGTAGGGAAGATCATCGGAAGCGTTGGCGAGGAGAAGCTCCTCGACGCCAGTAGCGTGGGCTGTGAGGGTAGGGGGCTGCTGAGGACACTTGGCGTGCAAACCGAGAAGCTGAGGGCGGAGCAGGGGCGAAGCGTCGCCTTTAACGCCTCGAGGTCCCTGAGGAAGGCGCTGAGGGGAGACGAGCCAGCGAGCCCCCTAGAGAAGAAGTACTCGTCGCTGGTGGAGCGGATAGACTTGGACGAAAGGGGCACCGTGTCGTGGCTTGCCGACGTCCTCGCCAGGGGAGAGCCCGAGACCAAGTCCTTCAGAGAGCTATGCAGCGCTCACGGTCACCGAACATATGGAGACGCGCCGCCCACTGGAAGGCCTTTCCACTGTTTCCGATGTGCGCAGGGGTCGGGTCCGTGCTGCTTCTCTCAACAGACCGACGCGGCCCTCATCTGCACATCGGGGATGGATGCGGAGGAGGCGGGGGAGCTTTTCCGCAGGTTCAGCGAGGAATACGTTTTGGCTTACTGCGACGCGCTGAACTCTTGGCTGTCGGATCTGCCCCCAGTCAACCCGTGGGCGGACATCGACACACTTTACGTCGACGAGGAGGAGGCCAAGGCCATCGCCGAGAAAACTGCAGACACCCTGGGGGAGAAGACTGCCATTAAAGTTTGGCTCGCCGGTTGCCTCCTGAAGACCCTTAAGAGCAACCAGAGGTGGCACGGCCGCGAGGAGCTGCTGGACAATTTTCTGGGCGCCGTGTCCTGGCTTGAATAAGCTTCTTAACCGACTCCGTTTCCATATTTCGTATGAAAGTCATCGGCGTAGTCGGCAGTCCCCGCCGCGATGGGCACACAGCGAGGCTTGTTGAGGAGGTGCTAGCCGGCGCGAGGGAGGCAGGCAACGAGACCCACATATTCCATCTCTGCGACTTGGACATCAAGCCCCTGGAGTACGGGGAAGGCGGCTACGTCTACCCTGAAGACGACTTCACGTCGCTGATGCGTCACCTGGAGACGATGGGCGGGATAGTCATAGGCACCCCCATCTACTACGACCACGTCAGCAGCCGCACCAAGCTGTTCATCGACCGCCTCTACTACTACAGCATGAGCCACGGCGCCGATTACAGGAAGCTTTTCCCGGAGGGCGTGAAGTGCGTCAACATAATCACCTGTGGCTGGGACCACCCGAGCGCGTACGACGAGGTGCTGGAGTGGATGAACGGCAGGATGAAGAACTACTGGAAGATGCAGATAATAGGCGACGTAAAGGGCTACGGCAGCCATAAGAGGCCCGTGAAGGATAACGCGAGTCTGCTGGCGGAGGCCAGGGAGACGGGTAAGAGGTTCTAGTCCGGATCCAGCCTCAGGTCTATTCCTTGAAGCGAGTCGGCGGGATGACAGGTTACGGGTTCACAGTCACGAGGCCGTCCAGGATCGGGGGCGTTATGTGCCTCTCGACGTTGAACGCCGTGCCCTTGACGTACTTGATCTGGGTCTGCTGCCAGAACATGGGCGCCTGGCCCTCCCCCACACGCAATACGTAGTGGTGGCGAACCGTGAACGGCGCTCCGGCTTCGCCCCTGTTCTCGTACCTCGCCATGAACAGCTCCCCGCTGAAGTCGCTCATGTCAAGGCCCTGGACGACCGGTTCCTCTCTGAGCCACGGGAACGCCTCGTCCCACCTGAACGTCAGGACCCTCCAGAGGAAGCTGAAGAGCCCGACGGGCGGCTCCCCCGAGGGCGGCGCATCGTAGTCAGAAAGGTAGACGTTGGCGCCGTCTGCGGAGCCGTTCATCCTGTACTCTAGCCAGCTCCAGCCCCAGCCCGAGTCACCCGTGTGCCTTCCCGGAGAGACTGTCTGCGTAACTGTGACGTCGTACCAGTCGTATGTCTCCGAGTCGTCGCCCAGCACGCGCACCAGCTCCACGGTGGACTCGACGACGCCGTAGGGCTCGTGCCTCTCCACCTCCCTTAGCAGCCCCACCCGCTCGTATCCATCAGGCGGGCTGCCTTCAGTTTCTCCGCGGCAGTCCTCTACCCAGCCGATGGCGTGTTCCAGCATGTCCTCCGTGAACGACCTGCCCATCACCCTGAGCACCGAATCCCCTGATCTGTTACCGGAGGCGGCGATGACGCCGAGAGCGACGAGCCTGGACCCCTCGCTTGACGCGCCTTCCACGTATATCCGAGGCATGTAGACGTCTAGGAGCAGCTCAGGCTGGCCACCGTAGAAGACAACCGGGGCACCCGTGTCGACCCACGTCCTCATCTCTTCGGCAGCCTCGGAGCTGTAGAGGCTGCTGTTGACGAACGCCGCCTCGACGCCCCCGATCTCGACGACGTTGACCGCGGCTTCCTGGGGTTGACCTCTAGCAGCCGTGGGTTGGTATATTGTGGACGCGAGTAACAGGACTATGTATATTCGTCCAGTTAGCTTGTTCATCGAATGCTTTGCTGTCACTCTGCTCTTGCCCTCACCCTTTCCTATTACTGCGCTAGACAAAAATTTATTTGGCGTCTCCGGGTTTACATGGTGCGTGCCTTGGTAGCTCAGTGGTAGAGCGGCAGCCTTGTAAGCTGTTGGTCGCGGGTTCAATTCCCGCCCGAGGCTCCAAAATTATCATAGTACCTCGGCTTACGGCTCCTCCCTGTCCCTCACGCCGACGAGGTAGATCAACGCCGCTGCGACGTGCATCCCGCCGTAGACCAGACCCATGACGCCCCAGCTAGAGACATCGATTATGAAGCCGCCCAGCGACGCACCCAGCGCCAAGCCGAGCTGGGTGGCCGCCGAGTTCAGCGACGTGACGGTGCCCCTGTAGCTGGGAACCTGGACCAGGAGCAGGGTGTTGGCGCACGTCAGGACCACCCCAGCCGCTACGCTCATGGCGGCGCTGAGGACCACGGTCAACACGAGGCTAGGAGAGTTCATGTAACCCACGATGAGAAGGCCGTTGAGCAGCGAGCTGGCCACTATCACCCTCCTGCCGCCTAGCCGCCTCGCCAGCAGCCCCCCGAAGTAGTTGCCCACCAGAACACACACCACGAGGAGCGAGAATATTCTGGACGCCTCGGGCAGGGGTAACGC
>CAYPNN010000157.1:0-4776 GCA_964412065.1 uncultured Candidatus Bathyarchaeia archaeon | reverse complement strand
CGAAGTAGTGGTTGCCCTCGCCTAGCTCCTCCGATTTAACTATCTTTATTTTGGCGTATGGCTCGTTTACCCAGTACTCGTGTATTATTTCATATTCGGGTTTGCACTTGGAGATTACTACTTTCTCTTCGGCGTCCGATCCTGTTTTCTTCTTAATGAACCTGTTCAGTATCTCCAAGGCCTATCCTCCTAAAGTAAAAGAAGAGAAGGGGGGGACTCGCCGGTTTAAGGCAGTCTGATCAGTTTGATGTAGTCCATGCCGCCCGCGCTGTGCAGCTTAACGTTCACTGTGGTTCCCGAGCTGAGGCCCGATAGCTCCCCTGTGCCGCATGGGAAACATATGTAAACGTAGACTGTCGTTTGCTCTCCAGCTTTGAGTATCGTTCCGGTGGATGGGATGTCTGTACCCCAATCAGTGACGTTAGCGGTGGTTACGTGATAACCACTAGTAGGATCAGCGGGAACGTCGTTCAGGAAGACCATGTTTATGGTTGCTTGCGCCGAACCGCTGTTCTTTATGGCCATCGTAACTGTCCAGATATCTGAGGCGGTGTCGTATGTTGCGTAGCCGGTCTGTATCTCTACCTTCTCGAACTGCGTGTACTGGCTGCTTATGCCACTCATCCAGTAGCTGACGCCTACCGCGACGGTAATGGCGACAGCCACCAGGATGACCGTGGCGATTACAGGGCTAATGGCTTTTCTCTCTCTCATGAAAGTCATCTCATTTTTACCTCCTTGACCATGGAGCAGCTATCTATTTATAAAGGGATTATGCATACCTATTTTGTATTGATTCTAAGTAACGAAAACATAGTGCCTATGCTATATATTGTTGACATCATGTTTTAAACATTATTTCATCGATAAGGTTTAGTGATCCATTTCTTGTTGCTTTTTAACCTTCTTTTACTTACTTTTACTGAAATATATCATAATATTAGATTCTTTTACCATTCGTTGTCCTCCTCGTAACCGAGCGTGACCAGCAGATCCCCTGCTACGGCCTTGAACATGCGTTTGTCCTCTTCCGTGAACTCGTTTCGCCATCTCCCGTACGCAGTCCTGTAGATGGGTTGGGTTGCCCCCGGGTTCTGGGGCATCTTGTCCTCGCTCCTGCCGGGGGACTCTATCTCGTAGTACCTGGTGACCCGCTCGTCCCAGGGCTCGCCGAGGAACTCGAAGACGCGGATCAGCGTCTCCTCGTCGTTCTCTATGAGGCCCTCGTACTTGACCTCGATGTACCTGGGGTCCCCACGGTAACGCATCCCCTCTTCTACGTCGTGGACCCACCTCCTTACGCACTGGTCGAGGGGGTTGTCGGTGTCCAGCTCGACCCTTTGACCGTCCACCATCCTGTACTGGGGAAAGGTTCGTAGGCTGCAGGCAGTGTCTCTACCGTCCCTTATCACGTGTATGAACCTGGCGTCGGGGAAGTGGTGGAATATCCTGTCGAGGTGCAGGGCGTTCTGGGGGCTCTTGTCGCCCCAGCGAGGCTTCCCAGCCCTCTGCCTCAGGTAGTCGAAGAGGGTCTCCACGAACCGGAAGTACGAGTCGGTGCCCCGCGCCATGGCGTAGATGTCTTCCTCATGGACATCCAGTTTCCGTGACAGCTTCCTGATCTTTCTTCGGGTCAGGGTTCTTAGGTAGAGAAGACCCGTCTCGGGTCCACAGTAGATGTTGGGGTGGGTGTCCAGCATCACGCGCATGAGGGTGGTCCCGCTCCTAGCGCAGCCACCTATGATAACCGGGCTCTCCTCTGATACGTGGTCTTTCCTGTACCATCCAGCCCTGAGGGTCCTCTCCCACAGCCTCTCGAGGAGGCTCTTCATCTTAGCCATACGGTACATGGATTGAGGTTTTCCGGTTATTTATACGGTACCCTGTTTTATCGCCGGAATTGGAGGCCTAGAACTCGTTAAAAAAAGTGGTTAGAGGGTTATCCTCTTCCCTTCCATGGCTAGGAGGTTCATCCGCCGCTCGTCTACCGTGGTCTGGACGTACCCTACCTGCTCCTCGCTTAGCCTCCTGAACCTTCCCTGCGCCTTTAGGTACTCGGTGACGGGCTTCTGCTCCGGCTTCCTGCTCATCCTGAGTACGCCCTCCATGACCTCGTAGAGAGGCCACGCCCAGGTGTCCACCCCGAGACGGGAGACCTCCACCGCCTTGGCGGGGTCGAACCTCCAGCCCGTGGGGCACGGGATCACGGCGTGGATGTACTTGAAGCCCTCGATCTCCTTGGCCTTCCCCAGCTTGGCCTGCAGGTCTCTGGGGTAGGCTACGCTCACGGTCGCCATGTAGGGTATCCCGTGGGCGGCCATTATGAGGGGCACGTCCTTCTTGTTGCTCTCCTTGCCCCCCGGAGTGGTGGTGGTCCAGGCGCCGTAGGGGGTGAGGCCGCTCTTCTGGATGCCCGTGTTCATGTACGCCTCGTTGTCGACGCAGATCTGGATCATGTTCTCGTTGCGCTCTGCGGCGGCGGAGAGCTTGCCGAAGCTGATGTCCCCCGTGGCGCCGTCCCCCGCGGAGGAGACGACGGTGATGTCGTCCCAGCCCTTGGCCTTGAAGGCGCTGACTATGCCGGTGGCTCCGTCGGCGACGAAGCTGAAGTGGAGGTTGAAGGTGGGTATCTTGATGTTCCTGATGGCGCACATGGCGCAGGGACCGTCGCCGTAGATCACGGTCCGGGGCCCCAGCGCCTGGAGCGCCAGCTTCCAGAAGAGGGGGCCACCGCAGCCGGGGCAGCAGGTGGTGCCGCCCTGCAGCATGCTCTCCTCGTACCTTCTGTCGAATAGATTCTCTGTCATCTACATCACCTCCCCCAGGTCATGGAGCTCGACCCAGTCCACGGCCTCGTCCACCCTGCCCTTCGCCACCGCCTCCAAGGTCTTGTCAGCCATGTACTCTATCTGGCGGAGCGTCACGTCGCTTCCGCCGAGGCCTACGTGGAAGTTCAGCAGCAGAGGCCTGTCGTCCATGGGGTAGAGGGCGCGGGCCAGCTCCATGGAGACGATGCCTCCTCCCGCCGAGCCGTAGCTGGTGTTCCTGTCGACGACCGCCACCGCCTGGTACTTCTCTGCTATCTCCCTGAACTCCTCGCTTGGGAACGGCCTGAAGCCCCTGAGCTTGACGAGCCCTATCCGTTTGCCGTCCTCCTGCATCATGTCTATGACGTCCCTGGCTGTGCCCGTCATGCTGCCCATGGTTATGAGCACGGCGTCGGCGTCCACGCACCTGTACTCCTCGATGAACCCGTCGTAGCCCCGTCCGAAGACCCTCTTGAAGTCCCTGTCCACGTCCTCGATGACCTTCTTGGCCCGGTCGTGGGCCTTCTGGACCTCGTACCGGCCCTCGGCTATGTTCATTGGTCGCGGGGGCCGCCTGAAGTCGTCGGGGTGGAGGCTGTATAGTTCGTGCCTGTAGGGCGGCAGCCACTCGTCCACAGCCTCCTGGTCCGGCACCGTCGTGGGTGTCGCCGTGGCCGAGACGAAGTAGCCGTCGTAGCACGGAGCCACCGGGAGGTAGATGTCCCTGTCTTCCCCGATCTTGTAGGCCATGAGTATGGTGTCGAGGACCTCCTGGCTGTTCTCGCAGTAGAGCTGTATCCAGCCGTTGTCGCGCTGGAGCAGGCTGTCGTTGTGGTCGGGCCTGAGCCCACCTATGGGCGCTATCGCCCTGTTGACGAAGCACATCACTATGGGCAGCCTCAGACCTGGGGGCATCCAGAGGGCTTCCTCCATGTAGCAGATGCCCTGGCTGCTACTGGCGGTGAACACCCTGGCGCCTGCGGCGGAGGCGCCTATGGCTGCCGCCATGGCGGTGTGCTCCCCCTCGACCTTGATGTACTCGGCCTTCATGATGCCGTTCTCTATCATTGTGGCGATGCTGCTGATCAGCTCGGTCTGGGGCGTTATCGGGTAGGCGGGCACCACCTCGGCCCTGGCGAGCTTGGCTCCCCACGCCGCTGCCTCGTTGCCCTCCATCATCCGCGTGAAGCTCATTGCGTCCCCTCCTTCACCATCTCTATGGCGTCCACCGGGCACTCGTTGGCGCATACGCCGCAGCCCTTGCAGAACCTGTAGTCGAAGACGGGCTTCCTATCGTCGTCGAGCATGACAGTGCCCTCGGGGCAGTAGGTCTCGCACTGGCCGCAGCCTATGCACTTATCGTTGTCCGCCTTGGGGGCGAACGCCCTAACTATCTGGGCCATCATGCCACCTCCGCCGCGTCGTACCCCTTCTTGCAGGCGTCGACGTTGAGCTCGCCTATCCTGCCGGGGAACGTGTGCATTATGGGCTCGTAGAGCGACTCCAGCTTAACCCAGTCCGTGGCCTTGGCTACCGCGCCCATCATGATGGTGTTGGTGATAGGTATGGCCCGGACCCCGAAGAGCTCGGCGCTGAGGCTCGTGGCGTCCACCGTCGCCACCTTGGAGAGCTTGGCGCCGAGGTCTACTTCGGCTGGGCTCCTCGTGTCGTTGAGGATGGCTACGCCGCCCTCCTTCAGCCCCTTCCTAACCATCTCGTGAGCCGTGAGGGTCGGGTCCAGCACGACCAGCGCGTCTGGCTCGTAGATGCCGCTGGTGCGCCTGATTGGCTTGTCGTCGAGCCTGAGGAAGACGGTGACGTCTCCTCCCCGCCGCATGCCGCCGTAGACGGGTATCTTCTGGGCGTACTTGCCCTCGCTGAACGCCGCCTCGGCGAGCATGAGGGCGCCCATGACGGCTCCCTGTCCACCCATTCCGTGGAACCTTATCTCTATCAAGTCTACCACTCA
>CAYPNN010000156.1:0-4797 GCA_964412065.1 uncultured Candidatus Bathyarchaeia archaeon | reverse complement strand
CTCTTAACGTCATCGAGGACCGAAGACCATAACTATCGTCCAGCCCATATCAAGGCTCCATGGGGCTGCGTCCGGGTTGGTGGGGGTACGAGTACACGGTGATCCTCATCACGTGGCTGGGATGGGTGAGCATTTACCTGGTGAAGAGCGTGCTGCCCCCCTTGCTGCCCGTGCTTTCGTCCGAGCTGGGGTTGTCCCATGCCCAGGCGGGGCTCCTGGAGACGGCTTACCTCATCGGCTACATAGCCGTCAAGATGCCTGCGGGAGCCCTCAGCGACAGGTATGGACCGAGGCGGGTGCTCGCCGCCAGCATGCTTGGGTACGGTGCAGCTTCGGCGGCGACCATGTGGGTGAGGGGCTTCACCGACATCTTTGTGCTCCGCCTCCTGGTGGGGCTGTTCCAGGGCGTCCACCTTCCCGTGGCCAACGCGCTGCTCTCCGACAGGTTCGGCGAGAGGCAGGGCAGGGCCATAGGCTTCAACGAGTCGGGGCCCAACGTCGGCAACACGCTGGCTTACCCGTTGACGGTGTCCATACTGTCGGTGTGGAGCTGGAGGGCCGCGTTCCTAGCCCTGAGCCTCCCCGCCTTCGCGCTGTCCGTGGCAGCGCTGCTGCTGATGAGGGATGAGCCTAGGGGGCTCAGCGAGCGGGCCGCCCATGGGAACGGCGTCTGGGGCTACTGGCGGGTCTTGCTCCCCTTCGCGGTCGCCCACGGCGTCTACAACCTCGTGCTCAGGGCAGCCTTCACGTTCACGCCGTCGTTCCTCGTGGAGTACAAGGGGATGGATGTCGTGGCGGCAGGCCTTCTCGCAGCGGTTCTGCCGTTGGCCGGCATCTTAGCCAAGGTCTCCAGCGGCTTCGTCGCGGAGAGGGCTGGGAGACGGCTCTCCATATGCGGGGCCACGGCGCTGAGCGCCGTGTTTCTGGCTTCACTCGCGGCCCTCCCCGGGGACTCGTACGTTGCCGTCAACCTTGTGGCTCTCGGGCTCACCATGTACTCGTTCTCCCCCATCATCTACGCGTCGACGACGGCGTCCCTCCCCTCGAGGCTGAAGGCCACGGGGCTCGGCGCGGTGACCATGTTCGGTAGCATGGTGGGCGCAGTATCCACGTCCCTGGTCGGCGCCCTCATAGACTCCCATGGGTACGGGTTCACCTTCGCCTCGGTAGCCGGGGCGACCCTAGCCGCAACGGCGGTGATCTATCTGACGCTCGAGGAGTGAGGCGTCAGGGTGGTCTCATCAGATCTCCATGGCTGCGCCGAGGAACAGTCCAACGATCAGTCCCAGGCCGGCTTTCCCAAGCAACGCTCCCAAGATGACGCCTAACGCCGTCAACACGAACATCTTTCTGCCTCTGAACCTGTCTCCGCCGTTGCCGTTGAAGAACTTCCAGTCAAGCCAGTCGACGAAGCTGAGCAGGTACTTGGGGCTGCTCCTCCTAGCCTGACTGAACCCATAGACTATTCCGCCTAACACGATGTAAGCTAACGCTAGTATGGGCGGCGTTATCCCGCTGCCTGGCTCCGCGAAATAAAAGTATGTTAACGCGATTGGCCCGACGCCGAATAGGGCCATTAAGACGTAGAAGATGTTGTTGAGGTGTTTCTTGATGAAGCTCCTCCGCTGGTTCTCTAATATGGGTGTGAGCTCGATGTCATCCTCGTCCAGGTTTTCGTTTATGTGGTTGATTACGCTGATGGCTTTACGTCCAAGCTGCGTCAGGCGGTAGAGCCCGTCGTCGTCTTTCTCGATGAACCCCGCCATCTCCTTCAGCTGATAGTTTAGTTTGCTGGTGGTCAACCCGCTCTCGCCGAGGATGCCGCTGTATTTCACTCCTTCAGGCGAGGTCTCGAGGATGCGTAGGATCTCCCTTCTCTCGCCGTGGCCCAGCACCCTTATTACCGCGTCTTCAACGTTTTTTCGCTGCAATTTTATCATAGATGGCTAAAATTACAGGCTTTTAACCCTTCTTGACTGTCTAAACGTGACAAGAATTATTGTCAAAATGACTCATTGTTATCAAGATAATAATTCATCATGACGCATGTTTTCCACTTCGGGTTTAGCGAGATAAAAGATGTAGAAGAGTTATTTCTTCTGTGACATTTCCTCAGTAATCTTGTACCAGGTATCATAGAACGTCGCTGGAATCTCCTTCTGTGCGCTTTCGGGTTTCCTTACCAGTGATAGGGCGCCGGTTGGGCAGGTTGAGACACAGAGCCCGCATCCGATGCAGCGATCAGGATCAAGCGAGAATTCATCCTCTTTTTCTGTGATGGCCTGCATCTGGCATCGGCTTAGACAGACCCCGCAGCCCACACAAGCCTCAGGGTCATATTCTGCGACAAAAGAGCTTACGACGATCTCAGATGGTTTTGGGTACTGTCGAAGCCCTTTTAGGATCCCGCAGCAGCAGCCGCAGCAACAGCAGATAGCGGAGACGAACCTGGAGTTGGTAGGGTTTAGGACGAGGTTCGCTTCATTGGCTTCGGCTATTTTTTTATTCATCTCTGTTTTGGATATGTATCTTCCCCGACCGGTCTTAACATAGAAGTCAGCGAATTCTCCGAATAGTAGACATGTTTCTATGGGTGCGTCGCAGCCTCTTCCCTGCTTTTGTTCTTTTGTTCGACAGATGCATGGGGCCACCGCGAACGTGTCGTTTGCCTCGACGAGTTCCTCTACCTGTTCATATTGGAGTATCTCTAGGGTCGGCTCAATGCTTTGCCCGATGGGGATGGTGCGTAGCTGGTTCAGCCTCCATGACCCGTCTCGTGGTTCATTGGTGTCCCAGTAATCGTTCAGGGCCTCGAGGAGGCCATCATTCAGGTTGTTAACCTGGAACTCGTATATTCCTATGACCCAGGGTGCCGCCTGATAAAGCGTGGGGCACTTCGGTGGCTGCACCGAGAATATAAGGCCTTTCATAGCCATCTCGTCGAGCAGTTTCTCTGTTTTTGGAGCTGAAAGTCCGGCTTTTTCAGCTATGGTCTTCGCGTCTTCTCTTTTCAGGGTCAGATGGGTGGCCAGTTCAGCCTCTTCCGGTGTGAAGAGTTTTTGGAGTAAACGTAGGTGAGCCCCAGTCTTGCTCGGTGAGAACCCTCCCGGAAGCCTATCCAGGTGTTCGGCTAATCTATGGTAAGGCTCTTCCGAACCTGCGCGGTTGTCTGTGTTAGGAGCCTCCTCTTTCCTCTCATCGCTCATCTTGCTTCACCGATGACCTTACGATTGGCTGATGAGGGCTTTAAGATTATGGCGAACTGAAGATAACGATATTTTGTTGGGTTATGTGTAGATCTTTAACTCTAGCGCAGACTCGTTAACAACCGCAGATGTTTCAACGTCCTTTATCTTGGCTCTTATCGTTTGCCCTCTGACATGTGTTGTTGACATATCTTCCAGCTTCCGCCGCGTTTCTCCAGGACCCCTGTCCACCGTATGTCTTTCGCGCCCCAAGGCTCTCCATCGAATTCTCCTTCATCGTCCACTATGGCTGAAAACCAGGCTACCTGTCCCGTCTTTGAGATTACAATTCTCAGGTTTCTGATATCATATCCTTTGGCTTCGTTTCGTGGGTCCATCCACCCATCTAGGTATTTTTCAAACTGGCTCCATCCAACGACGGCGCTCGAGTCTGGAAAATATGTGAAGAAGTCATCGTCCTTCGCGAAGATTCTTTCAAAGAGCTGCCGATCTTTGGTTAGGGCCCACCCGAAGGAATCGTGGAGTGTTTTAGTGATTTCGTACTCGTCTTTTGTCTCGTCTGAACTGGGCAAATCTAGTCACATGGAGACGTCTGATTCTGCATGTAAAAGCGTATGGTGATTGACAGAATAGAAGAAAGAACCAGATATGAGGCGAGGACTTCAAACTGTTTTATCTTTCGTCACCAGACGCCGACTCGTTCGATTTTTAGGGAAACCTTAACTAAAGGATGGGGCACCATTTGGAATTGATTTCATGGGAGTCCACATCGCGGTAATCGGAAACGGGCGGATAGGCCGCCCGACGGCGTACACACTCTTCAACGAGAGGCTGGCTGACGAGTTCTCGGTGGTAGACATCAAGCCGGGCCTCGCGTGGGCCTTCGGCGAAGAGCTGAGCCACGTCGCCGCCAGCCTGAGGTACGACGTCAAGATCAACACGTATGAAGAGGACGAAGGGGTTGAGGGGGCGGACCTCGTCGTTGTCTGCCCCGGTAAGCCCCGCATTCCGGGTGTCCAGATGGATCGAAGGGACCTGGTGGCGGCGAACGCAGAGATAATCAACCACGTAGCGGAGGCCATGCCTCCCCTGAACCCCGGGGCCAGGTGGGTGATAGTCACGAACCCCGTCGACGCCATGGCGACGCTGTTCCGAAGGGTCTCGGGGGCCGGGTTCGTCATAGGCACCGGTGACCACCCCGACACCCTCCGCTTCAGAACCAAGCTCGCTAGGAACCTCGGGGTGCCGGTCTCCAGCGTCGAGGGGTACGTCGGAGGCGAGCACGGGTCAGCGGCCTACCCCCTCTGGTCGACCGTCAGGATAGCGGGTACGGCCCTGGATGACTACCTCTCGGAGACGGGTAAAGAACTCGACAGGGACGGGGTCGTGGGGTACGTGAGGGGCGTCTCCAAGAAGCTGGTGGATATCATCGGCGGCACGGAGGTGGGCCCCGCGGCGGGGTTCAGGGACATCGTCAGGTCCATACTCCAGGACAGGGGTGAGGTCTACAGCGTGGCCCAGCCGCTGAAGCTGCCGGGCATACCCGAGATGGTGAACGTCAACGTGCCCACGCACGTGGGTCTGAAGCTGG
>CAYPNN010000155.1:3595-4846 GCA_964412065.1 uncultured Candidatus Bathyarchaeia archaeon | reverse complement strand
TCTCGCCGCGTGCCCCCGCCCCCGGTGGCGCCCTGCATCATAGTGGAGCCGCCCAACACACCCGGCGCCTGCGGCGCCAAGGGGGTGGGGGAGCCGGCGATAATAAGCGTCGTCCCAGCCATCACGAACGCTATCCACCACGCCACAGGCCTCTGGTTCAACGCCATACCTGTACGGCCCTGGACCATGCATAAGGCGCTGAAGGAGGCGGAGCCATGAGGCCGCTGCCCAAGTTCCAGTACCACGCGCCGAAGACGCTTGCGGAGGCGGTGCAGCTCATGGACACCCTCGAGAACGCCGAGCCACTGATCGGAGGAACCGACCTTGTGCCCCTCCTCAGGGAGGCTGCCTGCAGGCCATCACACCTGGTCGACCTGAACAACGTGGCGGAGCTGAACTACGTGAAGGAGGAGGATGGCTTCATCTGCATCGGCGCCACGGCGACCCACAGCCAGGTAGCCGCCAGCGAGCTGATGCACAAGGCCCCGGCAGTCGTCGACGCGGTGTCACGTATAGGAAGCCCTCAGATAAGGAACCGGGGCAGCGTGACGGGGAACCTCTGCAACGCGTCCCCCGCCGCCGACTCGGCGCCGCCTCTGCTGGTTTACGACGCCGAGGTGAAGATAGTGTCCAGCGGAGAAACAGCCATAATCCCGCTGCCGGAGCTATTCGCCGGCCCCAAGATTAACTGCCTCGAGCCCAACGAGCTCGTCACAGAGATTAGGTTCCCCGTTCCTCCCGAATCGTCTTCTTCCTCGTTCAAGAGGATTGGCCGCCGGAAGGCTTTCACGCTCTCCGTCGTGAGCGCCGCGGCCTACGTCGAGATGGATGGCGGCGTATGCACCGAGGCTAGGGTAGCCTTCGGCTCGGTCGCCGAGACTCCCATCAGGGCCCCCGAGGTGGAGGAACTCCTCGCCGGGAAAGAGCTGGACAGTCAAACGATCTCTGATGCCGAGGAGGCCGCGAAGCAGAACGTCGCCCCGATCACAGATGTGCGGGGGACGGCGGAGTACAGGAGAGACATGTGCGGGGTGCTGCTTAGGAGGGCGCTATACACGGCGGTTGGGAGGTTGAGCTAACATGGAGGTCAGCTTCGAGCTTAACGGAGAGCCGGTGACCGTCACGGTCGAGCCATACGTCAGCCTCTTGGATATGCTGAGGGACGAGATGGGCGTGAAGAGCGTCAAGAAGGGCTGTGAGGAGGGCGATTGCGGCGCCTGCACGCTCCTGATAGACGGGGCCCCGGTGACC
>CAYPNN010000155.1:0-3585 GCA_964412065.1 uncultured Candidatus Bathyarchaeia archaeon | reverse complement strand
TTCATCGAGAACGGAGCCGTCCAGTGCGGCTTCTGCACCCCCGGGACGCTGATAAGCGCCTACGCCCTGCTGAGGGACAACCCTCACCCGAGCATGGAGGAGGTGAAGAGGGGCATCGAGGGCAACATCTGTAGATGCACGGGCTACACCAAGATAATCGAGGCCATCCTCGACGCAGCGGAGCGTATAGCCCCTGAGTGACGCCGAGATCGTTGCCAAGCTTAAGGGAGAGCTGGACGCTGGCCGCCCCACCGTCCTCTGCACCCTCGTCCACAAGGAAGGCAGCGGCCCCCGGGAGCCGGGCAGCAAGATGCTGGTGACCCTCAGCGGCGAGGCTCTAGGGACCATAGGGGGAGGCGGCATGGAGCGGAGGCTCATCGACGAGGCCTTGGATGCGCTGAGGGAGGGAAAGCCCAGGACCCTCCGCTTCGCGTTGGGCGTCCCCGCCCGCGAGGGAATGATATCTGTGAACAGCAAATGCGGTGGAGAGGTGAATGTATTCATGGACGTATTGAAGCCGGAGCCCCGGCTAATCATCATGGGGTCTGGGCTGATAGCGCAGACCGTCGCCAGGTACGGCAGAGACTGCGGGTTCCACGTCACCGTCGTAGACGACGCGGACACGGCTAACGCGGAGAACTATCCAGACGTCGAGCTGGTGAACGAAGCCTACCCCGAGTCGTTGACCGAGGTCAATATTAGGCCCGGCGACTATGTGGCGATGCTTCACGGGGAAACCGAGTTCGAGCTTGCAGGGCTAAGGCACGCGGTCAAAGCGAGGCCCGCGTTCATCGGCCTCCTCGGCAGCAGGAACAAGGCGAAGGAGCACAGGAGACAGCTAAAAAATGAGGGCTACGACGCCAAGATCGTTGACGCTATAAAGGGGCCCATCGGCCTCGAGATAGACGCCGAGACCCCTGAGGAGATCGCGGTAAGCATCGTCGCCGAGCTCATCAAGGTTAAACGAGGCTAGCCCCGGGTCTCCTCCCAGAGTATCCTTACCCTCTCATAGTCTTCTGGCGTGTCCAAGTCGGTCACGGTCCAGACGTCTCCCTCGACGTACCTGTGCTCCTTTTCGTGGCGGTCCACGACGCCCTTCATGGTCTCATCTGACCCTAGCTCCAGAAACTCCCTGAACAGGGGTCTTCTCACAAGCACGGGGTGACCCCTTCTCCCTTTGTAGACCGGGCTGACTAGGAGGGCTTCCGGGTGGCCCCTCAGCTCGTCCTCCATGCGTCTCAGGAGGTTTTCGCTGAACCCGAAGGTGTCGCCGAGCACGATGAAAGCGGCGTCAGAGTCTATCGCCCTCAGACCTGTCTGGAAGCTGGTGGTCATGCCCTTCTTGTAGTCGGGGTTGTGGACGGTCTTCACGTCGTAGCGACCCAAGACCTCCATTATCTCCTTGGGGTTGTGCCCAGTGACCACCAAAGTTTCGTAGTCTACGAGCCCATCAAGAATATGTCCGAGGACCGTCTTGCCGCCGAGCCTTAACAGGAGCTTGTTGGCCCCCATGCGGCGGGACATGCCGGCCGCCAAGACCACGGCGGAGACCTTCATCTCATCTTCCCGGCCGCAGACTGCACCGCCTTCACGATGTTGACGTAGCCTGTGCACCTGCATACGTTGCCTTTGAGGTACTCCCTGATCTCCGCCTCGGATGGATCGGGGTTCTCATGTAGGAGCGCCTTGGTGGTCATGATGAAGCCCGGGGTGCAGAAGCCGCACTGGACGGCTCCCTCCTCCAGGTAAGCCTCCTGTACCGGGTGGAGGCCGCCTCCGTCGAGCCCCTCGATGGTCTCCACGGTTCTCCCGTCGCAGTCCACGGCGAGGGTCATGCAACCTAGCACGGGCTCTCCGTCCAGGAGAACCGTGCAGGCGCCGCACTCCCCTATTCCGCAGCCGTACTTGGAGCCGGTGAGGTCGAGCCGCTCCCTGAGGAGGTTCAGCAGCAACGTGTTCGGCGGGACGTCGAAGCTTCTCTCCCTGCCGTTTACCTTGATCCCTACCTTCATCTCTGCGACCCCCCTTCACGCCAAGCCCTGGTGAGCGCCTCCACGGCCATTCCCCTGGACGCCTCCCGCCTGTACTCGGCTGTCCCCCTGATGTCCGTTATCGGCTTGATGCTCTCCGAGACCTTCCTCGCCGCGTCCTCGACGAGCTTCTCTGTCAGCGTCTTTCCCTTGAGCTGTTTCTCTAAGTCCAGCAGCCTCAGCGGCGTGGGCGCCACGCTGCCCAGGGCTATCTTCGCGTCCTTCACCCTGTCCCCGTCCATCGTCAGGGCTACTGCGATGCTGATAGTGCTTATGTCCAGGGCTGTGCGTCCTACGCTGACGAAGCATGTTCCTGTGTCTTCCCTGGGCATGGGCACCGTGAAGCCTGTCACGATCTCGTCTTCGCCGAGAACCGTGATCCCGGGGCCCTCGAAGAAATCCTTCGCTTCTACCCGTCTCTCCCCTCCGGGACCCGCGATGTGCACGGTGGCTTCCAGGGCCACCAGCCCGAGGGCGCCGTCAGCCGCCGGGGACGCGTTGCAGACGTTGCCGCCTAGAGTGCCCATGTTCCTTATCTGGACGCTTCCGATGGACTTGACGCAGCTGCTGAGCAGCGGCAGCCGTCTCCGGACAGCCTCGCTTCTCTCGATCTCTCTCAGCCTCACCGCTGCCCCAATGTACACAGCGTCTCCGCGGTCCTCGACGACGCCCATCTCGGGTATCTTCTTGAGGTTCACGACGTGCTTCGGCTCGATGAGCCTCTGCTTCATCTTGGGTATGAGGTCTGTGCCCCCCGCCAGAGGCTTCGCGCCGGGGTGCTTCTTGAGGGTCTCCACCGCTTCCCTTACAGTTGTGGGCTGGTGGTACTCGAAGGGCATCACTATGTGGGTGTTGTGCCTGTTTATCGGGTTCATACCCCTGCCTCCCTCAGCGCCTCCAGTATCCTGTCCTTTGTTATGGGGAGCTCGTAGAACCTCACCCCTAACGCGTTCTGGATGGCGTTCGCCACGGCGCCTGCCACGGGGTTCAGGGCGCCCTCACCTAGTCCCTTGGCGCCGAAGGGGCCCGTGGGCTCGTAGGTGTCGGCGAAGAAGACTGTGAAGTCCTCCAGGCTGGGCATGTCCATGGATGTGGGCACCTTGTAGTCCGAGATGAAGCCATGGTTCCACAGATCCCCAGAGGCCGGGTCGTACGGGGTGTCCTCGATGACCGTCATGCTCCAGCCCTGCGCGAAGCCGCCGTGGATCTGGCCTTTGGCGAGCTTTGGGTTGATGACGGTGCCTATGTCGGCGCCTGCGATCACTCTCAGGGGCAGGACTTTGCCCGTCCAGGTGTCCACCTCGACCTCTATGAAGTAGCCTGTGAAGTGCGGTGGGCAGCTTGGCTGCCTGTAGCTGTCCACGGCCGCTATGGTGCCCAGGTTCTTGTGGCGCATGGTGTACGCGAGGTCCTTGTAGGTTATCTCGCGGCCCTCTACCCCCTCGGCGTAGACGACGGCTTGATCCCGCTGCTGGTCGTACCTGAATTTTAAGGCGTTGGGGTATGCGTCGAGGAGCTTGCCGGCTTGCTCGCGTATCTTCTGTTTGACTTGGGC
>CAYPNN010000154.1:0-4860 GCA_964412065.1 uncultured Candidatus Bathyarchaeia archaeon | reverse complement strand
GTGGATTGGACGTAGCCGCGGTAGAACAGCTCCTCGCCGAAGCCGCCGAACACCAGCTGCCACAGGATCGTGGAGAACACCTTGAACGTCAGCCTCCCATACAACGCTCCAACGAGCAGCGGGAACGCCAGGAGCAAAGCGGCCAAGAGCAGACGGACCCTGGTGGAGGAGAACGGCTTATAGTTCCTCCCCGTGAGGCGTCTCAGGAGCAGGATCAGCATCAAAAACATCGAAACCGAGAGGACGAGGGAGCCGTCCGCGTAACGGTAGGCAGCCCCCTCAGATGACAGCAGCGTGAGGATAATCTGGGGCGCTACCAGGTAGAGGTACCCCTTCAAGCCCACGTCCAGGCTGGTCTCCCATCTCCGCAGCGTCAAGCCGTAGAGCTCCAGCTCACGCTTCTGGAGGACCATCGCAAGGGTGGGCACCAGAACAATGAGGAAGCCCGTGAAGTAGCTCCAACCGAGAACCCGCTGCTCCCAACGGACCACGCCTGACACCCACCGCAGAAGGATGGTGATCAGCTGAAAACACGAGAACACTGCCAGCACCTCGACGATGGATCGCCCTCTCATGGTGACACTTGTCCCTGACGCGGATTTAGTTGTTTTCAAAGGATTTAAAGCCGGGTCGATAGGTGTAAGGCTGTATGTTCGACGGCGTCAGGCGTGCCTATGTGCTGCAGATCGCGTACATAATGGAGGTCGTCGAGGAGTTGGGTACGGACGAGGCTCTGAGGATGCTAGACGACGCCGCGAAGAGGCAGGGCGCGATAGTGGCCCGGGAGATGAGTAGGACGCTCCCCGAGGACATGTGTGCCCTCGACTTAGGAGCCGAGGTTTACCGCAGGTTCATGGCCGACGCCGGCGCCGAGATAACCGAGCATAGGCGAGACGAGACGAGCGTCACCTTCCTAGTCAGGAGGTGCCCCTTCTATGAGGCCTTCCTGGACGTGGGGGTGGACTGCGGCATGTTCCTTAATGGGCTCTGCGGCAACCTGACCCTGCCCAGCATCCAGTACACGCTGAGCCACTTCGACGGGAGGCTACGGGTGGAGCCGGTGGTGACCCGTGAGAGCGCCGAGGATCTCTGCCTGGAGAGGGTGTACCTGGCCGAGGAGTAACTCAAATACGGTTGTTCTCACTATTCTACCGTCATGGCTCTTCGTTTCACATCGGACATACTAGTTATAGGCACCGGCGGCGCCGGCCTGAGGGCCGCCGTGGAAGCCCACGAGAAGGGGGCGGACGTTTTACTGGTATCCAAGGCCCCCGCCGGCTACAACAACTGCACCATAGTCGCGGGCAGCGGATACCTCGCGGCGGTGGGCGGAATGACGGCCGCCGAGCACAGGGAGCGGACCCTCGGCGTAGGGAAGGGCGTCAACGACCCGAAGCTCGTGGAGGTGCTGACTGAGAAGGGCGGTAGGCGCGTCCTCGAGCTCGAGAAGTACGGGCTGGTGGTGAACGTGCGACGCGGAGGGATAAGGGTCGGCGACGAGGACACCAAGCTTGGCCAGGGCATCACCCTGCCCATGGTGGACTACCTGAGGAAACTTGGCGTCGAGTTCGTCGAGAACACCATCGTCACGCGGCTGCTCAAGAAGAAGGGAAGGGTAGTCGGTGCAGTAGGATACCACGGCGACGAGAGGCAGCCCACGGTATTCCAGAGCAAAGCCGTCATACTGGCGACCGGAGGCGCAGGCGCCCTCTACAAGCGCACTGACTGCCCGCTCAGGACCACGGGCGACGGGTACAGCCTCGCCTACCACGCAGGCGCCAGGCTTAGGGACATGGAGTTCGTCCAGTTCTTCCCTCTCGCCCTCGCTGAGCCCGGTGCGCCGCCGCTCCTCGTAGACGGCCCCATCATCGAGGAAGGCAAGATCATGAACGTTCTCGGCGAGGACATCCCAGAGAAGTACAACGTCACCGAGCGGCCGTATATAGCGAGGAGCCGGGACCTCCTTTCGAGGGCTATGATGCTGGAGATAGTGAAGGGCAGCGGGGTGGAGGGTGCGGTCCTCGTCGACGGCCGCGACGTGATTAGGCGGAACAAGCCAGGGGACTTCTTCGGTATGGGAAGCTACGAGTTCTTCGTGAACAAGCTGCAGGCACACGAGCGGCCCTTCAGGGTGGCGCCCCTATCGCACCACACGATGGGGGGCGTGGTGGTAAACACGTGGGGTGAGACGGATGTGGAGGGGCTCTTCGCCGCAGGCGAGGTTGTGGGCGGTGTGCACGGCGCCAACAGGCACGGCGGCAACGCCCTAACGGACGTCACCGTCTTCGGGGTCAGGGCCGCTGCTAAGGCGGCAGAGTACGTCGGGAAGGTGAGCCACGAGGAAGTCGAGGAACTGGTCCAGGAAGACATACGATACTACGAGGGGCTGGTGAGACGGGAAACGGGCTCCACAACAAGATCCATAATGGGTGTGCTCAGAGAGACCATGTGGGAGAAGGCGGGGGTGATAAGGGACAGCCAGATGCTCGTCGAGGCCTTCGAGAAGATACAGGAGCTGAGGGACTCGACGAGGAGGCTCATGGCCCAACCCGGGAGGCAGATGATCTCCGCCCTGGAGCTGCCCATGGCGCTGGACGCGGCGGAGATGATCGTCAGGGCCGCCATGATGAGGCGCGAGAGCAGGGGCGCCCACTACAGGCTGGACCACCCGGAGGAGGACCCCGCATGGGTCAGGACCGTGGTGATCTCCAAGAAAGACTCGGCCATGCAGCTGACCACGGTACCCATAGGTGAGGCGTTTGAGTGACCTCGCCGACAGGATAATGGCTGAGATCAGGGATTCCAGCGACCCTGAGAGGGAGGCCCAGCTGAGGAGGTACTTCCGTGAGCCCATAGAGAGCCATGGCTTGACCAGCCAGCAATCCAAGGACATAGCGAGGAAGTACTACCCTGAGCTGAGGGGGAACCTAGAAAAGGCGATGAGCCTCACCGGCGAGCTGCTGAGCCGCAGGAACCTCAGCTACAGCTCCGTGACCCTCAGGATGCTCGAGAGGTTCAGCAGGCAGCTTGAGCCTAGCCACTTCCAGATCTTCGACGGTTGGGTGGAGTACCTCACCAACTGGGCCACCACGGACCACCTAGGCACTAAGATAATCGCCGAAGCTGTGAAGAAGGATCCGAGCCTGGTGGAGAGGCTTCTGGACTGGACTGGCTCAGATAACAGGTGGAGGCGGAGAGCGGCGGCCGTGAGCCTGGTACCGTTAGCTCGAAGAGGCGAGATGCTCGGCCACGTTTTCAGGGTGGCTGACAGGCTGATGACGGACGGCGACGACATGGTCCAGAAAGGCGTGGGCTGGATGCTCAAGGAGGCCTCTAAGAGGCATCCCGAGGAGGTCAGAGCGTACCTGCTCCGGTGGAGGGAGGAGTCGCCTTCACTCATACTACGGTACGCCTCCGAGAAGCTGCCGAAGGGCATGAAGGTGCTGAAAACCAAGTATTAGACTGCTTTTCTGTCATTTATCTACGCTCCATAATCGCTTTAGGCGTCGCGTCAACCGTGACCATGACTAGGTTTGGTGTTGACGGTCAGGGAAGTGATGACTCCGCAGGTGGTTACGATCGACTACATGCAGTCGGTCAGGAACGCCGCGAGGAGGATGACCAAGTTCGGGATAAGCAGCCTGCTTGTCGTGGCTGACGACGGCCTCAAGGGGATCATTACTGAGAGAGACATCGTCCAGAGGATAGTGTGCAGCGGGTTGGACCCCGCCGAGACGCCGGTGTGCGAGGTAATGTCTGAGCCCGTGATCGTCGTGGGCCCGGAGGAGCCTCTGGAGAAGGCCGTCGAGCTCATGCTGATCCAGAGGATCAAGAAGCTGCCGGTCATGGAGCGGGATGACGGGGTGATGAAGCTAATAGGAATACTTAGCCTGCTTGACGTGGCGCAGCTCCACCCAGACCTCCTGGAGGGGCTGAGGGCCATGGTTGAGGAGCAGTACGCCTCCGTCGAGGGAGACTTCTACGTCTCGTAGCCTCCGCCAACTCTTTTAAGCCTTATAGCCCCCTATTCCTTGATTCTTGTATGAAGCTTAGCAAGGTTTCTAGCAGGGTGTACGCTAATTGGGACGGCGAGACCGGTGGAAACGTGGGGGTAGTTGTTCTCGACGATAGGGTGTTGGTGGTTGACGCCCAGTACCCGGGTAGCGCCAGGAGGTTCAGGGAGGCGATAACCAGGGTCACGGATAAACCGCTCAGCCACCTCCTACTGACCCATGTTCACGGCGACCATGTCTTCGGGAACATGGTGTTCGAGGACCTGGAGATAGTGAGCCAACGTAGGCTGTGGGAGAAGATGGAGGAGAGCCTCGAGAACGAGTGGGCGCCCGGGGAGTTCGAGAAGATGCTTGAGACGTATAAGCGAGACGCCCCTGAGCGTTGGTGGCTGTTCGAGGGGCTCAGGATCGTGGTGCCGACGACGACTTTCACCGAGAGGTGGGAGACGGACGGCGTCGAGTTCATCCACACGGGCGGCCACACGGATTGCAGCAGCGTCGTCTACGTGCCGGAGGACAGGACGCTGTTCGCCGGTGACCTTCTCTTCGTCGACCGGTTCCCATGGGCTGGGGACCCGACGGCGGACCCGGACGCGTGGATCGAGGCGTTCCAGATGATACTCGAGATTCTGGAGAAGATCGTGCCCGGCCACGGACCCCTTTGCGATTTAGGGGAGGTGGAGCGGCAGCTGAAGTGGATGAAGGAGGTGCGGTGGATCATGAAGGGGCTCATCGAGGAGGGTGTCTCGGAGGAGGAGGCGCTGGATTACGAGTACCCTATGTTGTATGCGACTGATCGCCCAAAGTGGCAGAAACGTAGCTGGGCCAGGTGGTACCAGCACTGGAA
>CAYPNN010000153.1:2866-4878 GCA_964412065.1 uncultured Candidatus Bathyarchaeia archaeon | reverse complement strand
GAGATAAAATGACTAATAAGCATAATTATATTATTTTTGGAATATCATTTAGCCGATGCTAAATCCCGTAGGAATAGAACACGTGTAAAACCCGGTTACGTGATAAGTTAAGGAAGCCAGAGGCCGAGTACAAGACGACATCCCTGTCTAAGTTACATCAGAGGAAATGAGGAATACCGAGAAGATAGGAACCATGTGGGAAAAATGTGCATGATTCATTCCAACTAGAGAAAAGAATAATAACGTTACAACCTGCTATGTATGACTGAGGATAGATATGGACGATAAAAGCCTCGGCTACACCATAATGGTCGTCACCATAGTCGTAATGGTAGCTTACTTCGTGTGGGCGTTCCCCGGGCTCTTCGGGGCATTGTTCGTCTGGCTTGGGCCATACAGCGAGTGGGCGTTCAAGCTGCCCGTGATCGCCGCCGTGTACATGATCCTGTTCATCATACTGTGGATCGGCTACACCATGGCCACTACGCCCCCACCCGTGCCTCTGGATACGCCTCTTGATCTGGACAACGAGTTCGATCTGGATGACGAAGAAGAGGACGAGGACGAAGAGTAGCATATTTATATTAAATACAGATCAACGATCTTGAACATTTTTGTTAATTACATGTAACTGAAATCCATGGAATTACGATATTTATTATAACATTAAACACAGAGCCGTTTCAAAAACAGATTAAAACACGGTATAAATACTGAACATATTTATAGTTCTATATTAAAAAACCGTGCACAACCCATAGACACCAGTCTATTACTCATATACGCGGGTAGCCCATTTTGAAGGCGGCGTGGCCAGATGATCAACCATTACTATGGCTCATCCCAGCTTCAGCGGTTTCATTGTTCACGTTGATTGGAGTAATAAACCTGTTCCTGAAAATACTTCCAGCGAGGCTAGCAACCATATTGATGATGCTGTGTTCCGCCTTGATCGGGACAACGATATCGGGCTATATCACCGAGTTCAACAGAGGTAGAGAGAAGATAGTCGAACACACTATGTGGGCTACCCTCATCATCGGGGCAATCATCTTCTACGTAGCTGAAGGGTTCCTGAGAGGCACCTTCAGTTCTGGAGTACGGACAGCGCAGATGCCCATGATAGGAAACACTTTGTCGGCTCTGACGTTAACCATAGTGCCGGCGCTTGTCACCGGCTCCATCTGCGGAGGAGTGGCATGCCTCATACCTGAGATAGTTGAAGAACAGCCGCCGCCTCAGCCCAAGACGCTCCCCAAGATAACCCCTGATAAGTGGCCCGGCTATGAGAAGCATTGCCTCAAGTGTGGGCACGTCATGCCGTTTGACTCTATATACTGCTCGTTCTGTGGGGCGACGCTGAGGCGGGCGAGGGCTCCCGAGGTGAAGTTCTGCAGGTACTGTGGGAACAGGATACACTTCATCGGCGAGTTCTGCCCAGACTGCGGCAGGGAGATAAACCTGATCTCGAAGCCCAAGGTCTACGTATCCGAGTGACTAGTGGATCACCATGTCGACGCGCACCTTGTAGACGCGGGGACTGTATAGCGATACCTTTTCGCCTCCGACGAACTCGGCTCGCCTCCCTGCCTCTGCAGTCGCCTCGACGACGAGCCTCTCAGCCTCACCGTAAGGATCGTCTTCAGGCGCCCAGTGGTAGAAGTGGAGCACCCCGCCAGGCTTAACCATGGATAAAGCGACACCAAAAAACATGTGGGCACCCTTGGGCAGAGGCATCAGGACACGGTCAAACACCATATCCAGAGAGGGACAGACGTCGCGGACGTCGCCCAAGATGGGTTTAACGCGATCGGCTACCTTGTTTAGCCTTACGTTCTCGACGGCGTAACGATGAGCCTCAGGGTTGATCTCTATGGCCGTCACCGCGACGCCTGGATGTCTCTTGGCGATGCAGATGGCGATGGGTGAGACCCCGCTGAACATCACCAGGACGTCTTCGCCGGGCTGCACCATCTCCGCGATGCGCTCCCTCTCCGTGCTTTCCCTCGCGT
>CAYPNN010000153.1:0-2856 GCA_964412065.1 uncultured Candidatus Bathyarchaeia archaeon | reverse complement strand
GAAATACGTTAACTGAGGGTTGAGCTTGAAGCTGCAGCCAGACTCCTTGTGGACCACCTCGGTGTCAGGGTCCCCGGCGATGAGCCGCAGCGACCTTAGCCTGTACTCGCCTTCCCGCCCAGAGTCTTTGCTAAGAACGCTCCTAACGTTCCTATGGATGGCCTGTATGGCTGCCGCTATCTCCTTCTCAAATGATGCAAGCTCGTCTGGGATCTCGATGACGGCTACCGCCCCGCCCCTAGAGCCTAGTATATCGAATGAGCTGGGCGCACTCGACAGTAGATCCTCTGGAACTTTTCCCTTTAGATGTTGTCTGATGGTGTTCCTCAAGCCTTCTCAGCTTCACACTAGAAGATGGACCTTTCATCTATCTTTCTAGCTAGTTTTCCTCTTGGCTTTATCTCGTCTTTAAAGACGTCCTCCGGCCTCAGATCGTCCTTTGTCTTACGTTTAACTGTCAGACCGCACACGCCGTTGTCAAGTAGTTGGCGTTTAACGCACACGGCGTATGTACAGCCCTTTGGATCGCATGGTTCGCTTGTCCAGTTGCACCAAGAGGTCTTGCCTCGGAAAGTCAAGGCCCTTTTAGTGCACTTGAAGTCCCGGCATTTTGGGTAACACATTTTAGATTCCGACAAAATGCTAAACTCCCTAAAAATTTTGTAGTGGTTCTTGTATTCGTAACTGCCTGTACAATTTAAACTTTATTGAAACCACTATATAGTATTCCTTCGTTTCGGCATGTTAAACAGAAAGCAAACACCGTCTCCACAGGCTGAAGACGGTAAATAATCGTTAAGATCGCCGATTTTACGTCTTATTATAAACTTGATTGCTGTACCAGAAACCTTTATAGTTTAAACAAGCTGGGACAGCCAGCCGAATACGCATAGGATGAATACTTAGTGACGGATAGGGGAAGGATACTTGTCGTGGACGACGACGACATGATACTCGAGTCCCTGGTCAGCATACTCGAGAGCGAGGGCTACATAGCATCCACAGCTAGGACGGGTGAAGAGGCGATCGCAAAGACGGAGAAAGAGTTTTTCAACGTGATGCTGATAGACATTCACCTCCCCGACTTGACTGGTATCGAGGTTCTCTCGCGGATAAAGGAGACCACCCCGAGGATGAAGAAGCTCATACTCACGGGCTTCCCTGAAACCCACACGGCTATAGATGCGGTGAACAAGAAAGCCGACGCATACATGGTTAAACCGTTCGATCCTGAGCTTTTACTGGACCTTATCGAGCAGAATCTTAGGCAACAGGAAGAGGAGCTCAAGTACACCCAGGAGAAGGTGCTTGAGTACATTAAGACGAGGGTCAGGCAGCTGGATGAGGCCGAGAACGCTGAAATAAAAGGTGATGTCTGATGGCCGCCGAGACTATCCAGTTTGAGCATGATGTCGCCTACGAACATGATAATAGACTAGACGAGTTTAACGAAAAGCTCGTTGAGTCGATAGAGGAAGTGCTGAACTTCAGCCAGGTCGTGCTTAACTTCCTTGAGCTTAACACCGCCTTCAAGAGAGGAGAGATCGTTGAGAACCCGGGGGTGTTCTCGAGTGGACTGGAGGACCTCTTCGGCGACAGCGCCAAAGGCATCGAGAAGCTCATCGTCGAGAGATTCTACTCGAAGATAAAACTGAAGTATGTGAGAAACAGAGAGAAGGCTTTCTCTGATTATGTTAATGAAGCCATAAACTCATACATATAGTTGTGATTTGTTCAGTGACTTAGTTTGTGAACATCTTTTTCGATACAGTTATTATGTATTTTTTTGATGAACCATACGAGAATCTTTTTATATACTATATTTAATAGAACCAACAACGAGTTTATAGAAGCCGTAACAACGTGCTTCTATTAACTAGGCTGAAGGAATGTCAATTGCCCCAGAAGACAGGTATACCCAAAACCGTGCTCTTGGCGACAAGGGTCACGCCCAGGATCCGTGACATCGTGGTTCAGATGGCTCACCGGGAAGGCTTGAACGTATCGGAGTGGCTTCGCAGCCTCATCATCAGCGAGCTCAAGAGAAACGAAGCGTTGCCCACGGTCTTACATTCTCCCGACTTCAGGCTGGAGCAGGACGAGGATGAGTGAACGCATATCGGTATTTTCTTCGCATTGTAGGCACCCTTAATATTCTTAAGTTATAACGCTATTCTAAATACTAATGTTCTATATCTGTATCTATTCATTTAATCATGAGTTAACCAACGTTAACACAGCATCTATTTAACATATATCAATAAAAATAAGCATAAGATAACATGGTTAATATACTAGAAATCAAAGTCGAAGTCCTCGTCTTCCTCGCCCTCCCCCTCCGGGGCTTCCTCTACTTCCTCTCCCTTGCCTCCGAGGTATCCGCGTTTCCGCGCCAGATATAGGCCCACGCCTATGGAGCCTCCCAGGGCTGCGCCTACGCCGTACACGTAGGGGGGTTTGAACATGGTCGTCTGGAGGTCATCCAGCCGTTTAGCCAGCGTGGGTCCACCCACCTCCAGGTGCTCGAAGCTGCTCCTGCTGCCCGCCGTGTATATGTCGTC
The DNA here is from genome assembly GCA_964412065.1 of uncultured Candidatus Bathyarchaeia archaeon. Taxonomy (GTDB): domain Archaea; phylum Thermoproteota; class Bathyarchaeia; order TCS64; family TCS64; genus RBG-16-57-9. Next base: position 295 of record CAYPNN010000153.1, on the reverse strand, counting down.
TGGCTTCACCTCCGCCTGCAGGCTCCAGTCCCCGGAGAGCTCCGGCGTGAACAAGGTGAGATACGACCCGTCGTTCCTCGTGATGGTCAGCAGTGTGGTCTGGTTTCCGCCGCGGTTGGCGTATATGTACACCTCGTAGCCGACTCTGGCCTCGCTGAACGCGCCGGTCAGGTTGACGCTGCTGCCGAGCCCTATCTCGGTGGCGCTCAGGTTCAGCGTCAGGGATGTCGGCTTCCTCTCGACCCTGAAGGTCTCCTTGTTTGATGCTGCTGGGCGATAAGATAAGTCTCCCGCG
>CAYPNN010000152.1:2311-4947 GCA_964412065.1 uncultured Candidatus Bathyarchaeia archaeon | reverse complement strand
GCAGATCTCCGCCTCCAGCCCAGCCTGGCTGATGAGCTTGATCGCCTCCTGTTCACCGGGGGACACCGCGGCGAAGCCTGCCTCTATCACCTTGACGCCGAGGGCGTCGAGGGCCTCTGCTATCCGCAGCTTCTTGGGGGGTGTCAGGCTTATCCCGGGGGTCTGTTCTCCGTCGCGGAGGGTGGTGTCTAAAAACTGTACTCTATTCGGGTACTCATCGAATAAAACGATACCCCATATGCCTCACGTACCACGTACCGTTCACCGACAAGATTTAAGGTTAACGGCTCTATAATGGGTGCTTGTTCTTAGTTACATGGAATTATCATTTTTGGAGGGGGAGGTGGAAAATTACCTTGAAGAATTTATCCTATTTTATTTATATTCTCCGACTATCGGGAACGCTTCGAGAAACTCCTCTCCATGGGGTGCCTGACTCATGGCCTCCGTGAGGTCGATTCCAGCCTCATGCAAGGCCTGGTGACGGCCCCCAGTCCAGAGGACACTGTTTGAGACGTCATACACTTTCCCCATGTAAGCTATGTAGGCTGGCGCATCCTTCCCGTTGAACCTGGAAAGCTCCGAGGCGTCGAACACCTTCATGGCTACAATAACGTTGATCGGATTAAAAAAGGGGTTTTGAAGCGGCAGGCTCTACTGAAGGAACTTGCGTACGAAGGGTGAGGTGTCGCCTCTCCTCATGAAGTGCCCCGAAGGCCCCTCGCCCAGGAACTCGGAGAACCACGACTCGTGCTCGATCTCCTCGTTCAGGATCGCCAAGCTCAGATCGTAGGTCCTGTGGTCTTTCCCGGCTGTCATGTTGCAGATGTGGGTGTATCCCCTTACGGCGCACCTCTCAGCATCAACCAGCACCTTCAGTATCTCGTTGACGTCCGTCGGGTCCTTGGGGAGCCTCGCGGGCCTGCACGCTGACATGTCGTGGAAGACCTTCATGTCGTCCGGCAGCTTGCCTCCGAGCTCGTAGATGCGTGGCACCAGCGCCTCGAAGTGGTTTCTGTCCTCGATCCTGGCGGCCTCAGCGATCTCCTTGATTCCCTCTCCTTCGAGCCCTATGAGGTTGCTCCTCAGAATGGTGTAGTAGTAGTACGTTGTGAGCTCCGCTGCGGCGTTCTTCACCAGCAGTTCCAGCAGTTTGTCTACGTCTACTCCGGCTTTCTCGACCATCTCTCTCGCTACTCTCGCCATGTCTTCAACTCCTATGATTCAGTTAGGGTTGACACAGGAAGGTATTTAATAATTATTATTACTTAAGAATTGAGACGATGTAGATGGGCGTAGACGAGCAGATAATGGAGGTCCTCAGGAACAACGGGTACAGAGCAACGCCTCAGAGGATATCAGTAGCCAGATGCGTCCTGACGAGCAGAGAGCACCCCACAGCCGAGAGCATATACAACGAAGTCAGGCGTCTCCACCCCACAATAAGCATGTCCACCGTCTACAACACGCTCCATGTTTTGAAGGAGTTAAACTTGGTTCAGGAGCTCGAGTTCAACGAGATCGGCGTCAGGTTTGACCCGAACACCAAGCCTCACTTTAACCTAGTCTGTAATAGGTGCGGAGAAATATTTGACTTGGATGAGCCTCTGATCGAAGAGGCGTTGGAGCGTGTGGAGAGAAGAGTGGGCTTCAAGAGGACAGGGCAGCGGGTAGACGTATACGGCTTCTGTAGGAGATGCACCAGGGATCTGGAAAACGTGACAAGAGGTTGATGACATGAATATCATCCTCTTGGGGTTCACCGCCAGTCTTCTGGCCGGGCTTTCCACGGGGGTCGGCGGTCTCCCCACGCTGTTCTTCAAAGATGTCTCTGACAGGGTGCTTGATGTCATGCTTGGTTTCGCAGCCGGCGTCATGCTGGCCGCCTCCAGCTTCAGCCTCCTCGTCCCCGCGTTGGAGCTGTCAAACGTGTGGACTGTCGCTCTAGGCTTCTCCATGGGAGCCTTGATCATTCACCTGATCGATAGGTACACCCCCCACACCCACATCTGGACGGGGGCAGAGGGACCCGAGTCGCCTAGACTCTCGGGTCTGATGCTCATGGTGATAGCAATAACCATTCACAACTTCCCCGAGGGGCTGGCGGTGGGGGTGAGCTTCGGCGGCGGCGACGTCGCGAGAGGCTCGTTGGTGGCTTTAGCCATCGGACTGCAGAACATGCCTGAGGGTCTCGCGGTTGCTTTCCCTCTCGTGCGTGAGGGTTACTCCCGGGTCAGGAGCCTGTGGATAGCTACCTTGACTGGACTGGTTGAGCCTGTCGGGGGGCTTCTTGGAGTGGCTCTCGTCTCATTCGCTGAGCCGGTTCTTCCCTGGGGTCTGGCTTTCGCCGCCGGGGCGATGGTTTTCGTCGTCAGCGACGAGATTATTCCCGAGAGCCACAGAAAAGGGTTTGAGAGGGAGGCGACGTTTGGTCTAATCGTTGGCTTTCTAATAATGATGATACTGGACACATATTTTGGATGATAGACAACACCGTGCGCGATGCCGCCAACCCATCAGCATTTATAATTTTCAAAACAAACCATGTGATATCGAGGATTTCATTATTTTCGTCGACTAGAACAAGTGTTTAATGGGTGTTACGTGTCTGCTCCCAGGATGTTTATCATGCTGAG
>CAYPNN010000152.1:0-2301 GCA_964412065.1 uncultured Candidatus Bathyarchaeia archaeon | reverse complement strand
GCTGTAGCCTGCATCCCTGATCCCCGTGTTTGGAGAATCGTATGAAATAGTGTGAAGCGCATTTCACTTTTTTCATCGATTTTTCTTCGCTATTCTGCTCCTAGGATGTTTATCATGCTGAGGGCGTATACCTTGGTGGTGGCTACGACGTCTTCGACCTTGATGCGCTCGTTGGCGGAGTGGACCCCCTCTCCGCCTATGCCGTAGCTGGCGAAAGGCTTCCCGTGGCGTCTGACGAACCAGCCGTGGTCGCTGCTGTGGCTGCCTCCGATGGGTTTGGGGGTGTACCCGATTACCCTCTCGGCGGCCCTCTGTATGCCCTTGACGATGGGCGAGTCGGCTGGTGCCACTGACACGAGGTTCCCTTGTCGGACCGTGTACTCCACCTCCAGGGCTGGGTCTCTCTGCTTGGCTCGTTCTATGATGTCGGCGTACTCCTCCTCCACCTGTCCCTCTGTCTCACCGGGGGTGTAGCGTCTGTCGACGTAGATCTCGCATGTGTCGGGGACGTTGTTGTTGGCGACGCCGCCGTGTACCCTGTTTACGCTGAACCTCGACTTCATGACGCTGTCGGTACCCGGGAGACGGTACTCCCTGCTGTTTACCTGATCGGCCAGCCTCTGCAGCTCTGTTATGAGGCCCGCGGCGTGGACGATGGCGTTCACGCCGTCCTCGAGCCGGGCGGTGTGGGCGCTCCGCCCCTTGACGGTGATGGCGGCGCCTCTGCTGCCGTTGGCAGCCACTCCTATGGAGTCGGGGGAGCCGCCGTGGGCGTAGAAGAGGTAGTCGACGCCCTCGCCGTAGCCCCTGTCGAGCACCTCCTGGAACCCGTACCTGCCTCCCCGCTCCTCGTCGCCCACATGGGTGAACAAGATGTCGCCACTGAGCCTGATGCCCAGCTCCCTGAGCGCTCTGTAGGCCATTGTTAGGCCGCAGGTGGCGACCTTGTCGTCCTGGGCGCCCCTACCCCAGATGTAGCCGCCGTGTATCTCGCCGCCGAAAGCCGGGTGCTTCCACGTGCCGGGGTCCCCCGCCGGTACCACGTCGTAGTGGCTGTACATCATCATACGGGGGCCGCCGCCAGTCCCCTTGTGCTTGGCTACCACGCTCACCCTGCCCGGCAGGGGCTCCACGAGGTCGACCTCCAAGCCGTCTCTGGCGCACTCCTTCTCCATGAGCGCCCCAATCTCGGCTTCGTCTCCGGTGACGCTGCGTGTCTGGATCAGGGTCTGCATGAAGGAGATGATCTCGTCCTTCTTGGACTCGACATGATCTAGGATTCTTTGTTCAATAGACAACGATGCTCAACTAGTTCTTTGATTGCCTTCGTTTATAATAGGTGCTCCTGAACTGCGTCATCGTTCTTAAGATCCGAATTGAACACGATCTCAAACGTTATATCCACACAACTCATCTTAGGCTAGACTAAAATGGCGGCGGTTTTCATAAGGGAGCTCAGGCGGGTCTGGAGACGCCAGAGACGCAACTGGAGGACCGTCGTCATCCGCCAGATCTTCAACAGGTTCTTCAACGAGCTCACCCTCCAGTACGCCAACATCTACATCACCCTCCTGGGGGCGTCACCAGTGCAGCTGGGCGCCGTCAACAGCGTCATGGGCGTAGCCCAGTCCCTCGTATCCATACCGCTGGGCGTAATCCGAGACCGATTCAACATCAGGAAGATCTACCTCTTCGGCGTCGGCATGCTGGTGTTCGTGCCCCTCCTCTACGCAGTGGCGCCGAGCTGGCAGGTGATCTCCCTCGTCATCCTCCTCTCGGGGCTCGGCATGATGGTGGGCTCCTGCGTCATCATCTGCGACCTCAGCCTGCCGCCCCGGGACAGGGCCACCGGGAAGGCGCTGTGCGAGGGCATAGGCGCCCTGCCCACCATACTCGCCCCCACCGTGGCCGCCGTGCTCATCACTTTGTTCGGTGGAATAAACGTCCAGAGCATCCGTAACCTGTACTGGATACAGTTCGCTGCGAGGGTCCTGCTGTTCCTCTATGTATATAGGAACCTCACCGATGTGGATAGACCAAACAGCACGCCGAAGGGACTCGAATTGGCCGGTGAGTTCGGAGAAGTATTCAGGCGGGGCACAGCGGTCAAGCGGTGGATACTGTTCCAGAGCTTCAACACGTTCACCATGACAATGCTATCTACGTACAGGTACCCATACGTCTACGACGTCAAAGGCGCCAGCCAGTACATCATAGGCGGCTTCGCCTCGGCGACCCTCGTCACGGAGGCCATCTTCAGCACCGTCATAGGCAGGTTCGCCGACAAGATGGGGCGGAAGA
>CAYPNN010000151.1:0-4949 GCA_964412065.1 uncultured Candidatus Bathyarchaeia archaeon | reverse complement strand
AGATCAGCCTTCGAGAGGCTCGACGAAGTGTGGGGGGCTTAAGATGGAGGCGCATAAAGTAATCCAGTACCCCCTAATGACTGAGCGCAGCGTCAACATGATCGAGTACGAGAACAAGCTCGTGTTCATGGTGGACCGCAAGGCGACCAAACACATGATAGCGAAGGCCATCGAGGAGCTCTACGAGGTGGAGGCTGAGACCGTTAACACCCTCATAACCCGGAAGGGCGAGAAGAAAGCCTTCATAAGGCTCAAAGACGAGTACGACGCGTCAGACGTCGCCATCCGTCTAGGAATACTGTAGGTGTGAACGATGGGTAAGAAGATAAAGGTACAGAGGAAAGGCCGCGGCACAAGCCAGTTCAGAGCCGCCAAGATGAACAAGATCGCGCCAGCCAAGTACCCCACGCCGACAAAAAACAACAGGAAAGGAACCGTCAAGGAGCTTAACCACGAGCCGGGTAGAGGATCGCCTCTTGCGTACATCGAGTTCGATCCCGGCTCAGGATTCTACGCATCAGCAATCGAGGGAACATACGTCGATCAAGAGATAACGATCGGACCCAACGCCCCCCTGCAGGTGGGGAACGTGCTCCCCCTAGGAAAAATCCCTGAAGGGACAATGGTCAGCAACATCGAGCTGAGGCCGGGGGACGGCGGGAAGATAGCGAGGAGCTCGGGTAGCTTCGGCACAGTGATAGCTCACACAAGGACTCACACATCTGTGAGGGTTCCCTCCCGGAGGACGGTGGCCATACACAACGACTCGCGGGCCACGATAGGGATCATCTCAGGCGCCGGACGCAAAGAGAAGCCGTTCCTCACGGCAGGCGAGAAACTGCACGCCAAGAAGGCTAAGGGGCACAAGTATCCGGTCGCCCACGGCGTCAAGATGCCGGCGGCGATGCACCCACACGGCGGAGGCCGGCACAGGAGGCCGGGAAAGTCCACGACGGTCTCTAGGCACGCGCCCCCCGGCGCGAAGGTTGGGCTGATAGCCGCCAGAAACAGCGGAAAACGCCAGAGGAGGAGAAACTAAGGGTTATATAACCCCCGTCTGTTAAGGTGAGTGAGAATGCCCAAGAACTTCAATTATCGCGGCAAGACCGTCGAGGAGCTTCAGGCCATGTCCATGGACGAGTTCATCCGGCTACTCCCCTCTAGGATGAGGAGAAGCCTGCGCCGTGGACTCAGCGCGGAGCAGAGGATAATCCTGGAGAAGCTGCGCAGGGACTCGGACAAGCCTCTACGGACACACGCGAGGGACATGATCATACTGCCAGAGATGATCGGGAGAAGGATCCACGTCTACACTGGGAAGGAGTTCAAAGAGATCAACATCACCGAGAAGATGATAGGGCACTACCTCGGAGAGTACGCCATAAGCATGACAAGAGTCCGCCACGGCCGCCCAGGCATAGGGGCGTCTCGTAGCAGCATGTACATACCGCTGAAGTAGCCCCAACATCATCATGTAGCATACTCCAATATCCATCATATTCTTCTCTTTATTATACGCATTATTCTTGTTGCACTTTCCTCGCTCTTTTTAAGGTATCTGTTAGAATCAACACCTTCCCGGGGATAGGTTTAATTACATGAACCTTTTTATATCAAGCCTCGATTCAGAATAGGCGAACGGTGCGTATATGCCAAACTGGAAATACTCGGTGCAAGGGCTAGACCCAGACAAGACTGCGTTAGCCAGCGGCAGAGATCTACGGATAAAGCCGAAGGTCGCTAGGGAGATCTGTCACCACCTCAAAGGAATGAAGCTAGAAGACGCAAAAAGTTTTCTCGAGGACGTCGTAGAGCTGAAGAAGCCGGTGCCTTACTATAGGTATCGAAAAAAGGTTCCTCATAGGAAGGAGCTACAGGGACACGACGCAGGCAGATTCCCGGAGAAGGCAGCTCGGGAGATCCTGAAGATCCTTGAATCCGTGGAAGCCAACGCCGAGTTCAAGGGGCTGTACGCAGACAGGCTACGCATTGTCCACATGGCCGCCCACCGCGGAAGAGTAATCAGAAAGTATATCCCGAGGGCCTTCGGAAGAGCCTCACCCTATTTCAATCACATGACCCACGTCGAGGTCGCAGTTGAGGAGTATTAATGTCGGTTGTAAAGCGAATTATACAAGACAGCATCGAGCGCGTCAAGGTGGACGAACTCTTGCTGGATGAATACGAGCAGGCTGGTTACGGCGGCATAACACTAACAAAGACTCCTTTGGGGGCGCAGATCAACCTCTTCGCGATGAGGCCCGGGCGTGTCATCGGGAAGAGAGGTAGGGCGATCAAGGCGGCGTCGGCGCGCCTGGAGACGGAGCTAGGGCTACCCAACCCTCAGATAACCGTTGTAGAGGTGGAGGTTCCTGAGATGAACCCTCAGATAATGGCGTCGCGAATAGCGAACGCCCTTGAACGCGGGGTCCACTTCAGGAGAACCATTTTCTGGAGCCTGCGACGCATCATGGACAGCGGAGCGATAGGGTGCGAGGTACTCCTGAAAGGGCCTTTAAGGAGCGCGAGATCGAGGTTCGAGAAAGTAGTCGAGGGCTATGTACCAAAGTCCGGGGACCCTGCGCTCAGGTATGTGCGATCTGCGACAATGCATGTCAAGATGAAGAGAGGCGTCCTAGGCGTCACGGTGAAAATCGTGCCGCCGGAGGCGAAGTTCCCAGACAAGGTGAATCTCGACGAGCTGCCTGAGATAGAGTACCAGGCACCGATAGCTGTTGAGCCTGAGACACCCGAATTTGAGGCTCAGCCAGAGGCCGAGGTGCCTGCTTCGGAGGGAGCTGAACCAACGGAGCTACAGGAAACGATCGAAACAGATGCGCCGAAGGAGGAGGCCGTTGTAGAGGAAGCGCCGGCAGCCGAAGAGGTCTTCGTCAAAGAGGCAGTAGCTCCCATGGAGGGGGCTTCCGATACAGAGGAAAAACCCGAGGCGGTCCCTGAGAACGTTGAGGCTACAACTGGTGAGGAGCCGGCCAAGGGAGAGAAAGAGGCCGCTGAGAAAGAGGAGGAGTAAAGATGCCTATTCTTCGAATGGATGAGATTCGTGACATGGACGATGAGGAAAGGCAGGAGAGGCTCCAGGAGCTCAGGACAGAGCTCATTAAGATCAAGACCATGATAAAGGCCGGCGGCTCAGTGGAGAACCCCGGAAGAGTCAAGGCCCTAAGAAATACCATAGCGAGAATATTGACGGTGATGAACGAGGAGGGGCAGTGATTTGGCTCTCCGGGCTCCAGAAAACATTATCCGCCACGAACTCATAGGGCTGGAGGCGGAGGTTCTCGAGGACACCAACCCATGCAATGTAAACACACGGGGAACCGTCATGGACGAGACCATGAACACCCTAGTCATCGATGACGGCGGAGCTAAGCGTATAGCCAAGAAAAACGCTGTGTTCAAGTTCAGGCTCCACGGTAACTCCGTGAAAGTCGAGGGCCGGGCTCTCTTAGGTAGACCCGAGGATCGGATAAAGAAAAAACTTAAACGAAGATGGTAGGGCGAGACGAAGATTGATTACGCTTAAGAAACCGGAGCTGGAGTGCGACGACGTAGACTGCCCGTTCCACGGCAGCCTAGCGGTCAGGGGAAGGACCTTGGAGGGCACGGTGGTAAGCACACGGATGCAGAAATCCGTCGTGGTCCAGATGGCGTACACGACATACGACAAGAAATATGAGCGATACGCGAGGATGAGGAGCAGGGTAACCGCCCACAGCACGCCCTGCATCCCCGTGAAGGTAGGCGACACGGTGAGGATAGCGGAGTGCCGGCCGCTCAGCAAGACCAAGAGCTTCGTGGTCGTCGAGGTTTTGAAGGAGGCCTAGCTGGTTGTCGAAGAGGATAAAGCGAAGGATTCTGCCGAGGCGAGGGATATCAGGCGGCCTCACAATAGGTAGCATGCTCAACTGCGCCGACAACACCGGCGCCAGGCGCCTTAAGATCATCCAGATGGTGGGCTACAAGGGTAGGAAAAGGAGGCTGCCCACCGTCGGGGTCGGCGATCTCGTCATCGTCTCGTGCCGCGAGGGCACCCCGGAGATGAGGAGGCAGCTGTTCAACGCAGTGGTCGTCAGGCAGAAGCGCCTATACCAGAGAACCGACGGCACCAGGGTTCAGTTCGAGGACAACTCGGCGGTTATACTTACACCGGAAGGAACGTTGAGAGGCTCCGACGTCAAAGGGCCTGTGGCCAGGGAGGCAGTGGATCGCTGGCCGCGGCTCGGTAACATAGCGAGGATGGTGGTCTAGGTGAAGAAGGGATCGAAGAAGCCGTCGACGGTGAGGCGAAACATGTACAAGGCGCCAAACCACAGGAAGAGGAAGAACCTGTCTGCGCCGCTGTCACCGAGCCTCAGAGCCGAGTACGGCACAAGGTCGATGCCCGTGATCGTCAACGACACGGTTAACATCACTAAGGGTGACAGGAGGCTCGCCGAGGGGAAGGTCATGAGAGTGGACACAAAGGATCGAAAGATCTACATCGAGGGCATCACCCGGACACGGCAGGATGGATCGACGGTTCAGATACCGATAAGGACGGAGAACGTCATGATCACCAGGCTCAACCTTGACGACGAGTGGAGGAGAGAAATACTGGAGCGCAAGGGCTTCAGCGCGGAGGAGGATTAAACATGGGAAAGAAGGGGCCCTCAAGGCATCTTAAGAGACACCAAAGCCCAAACTTCTGGTCCATAAGGCGCAAGAGCGGAAAATGGTCTATGAGGACGACCCCAGGTCCACACTCGCTGTACACCTCGATACCAATAGGCGTCGTTCTGAGAGACGAATTGAAATACGCCAAATCCGCTAATGAAGCGAAGATTATCCTCAAACAAGGTAAACTGATCGTCGACGGTAAGGCAAGGCTCGACGAGAGGTTTCCAGTCGGGCTTATGGACGCGATCAGCGTACCAGACTCGAAGGAGTTG
>CAYPNN010000150.1:0-4983 GCA_964412065.1 uncultured Candidatus Bathyarchaeia archaeon | reverse complement strand
GGCCATGGTTTCAAGGTAGTTCAGCCTCCTGAGGGGCTTGCTCCTGAAAACCACCTTGTCGATGACCCGGGGAGGAAGCTCAAAGTACGAAACGTCCAGGGCAAGGTCTCTTATCCTGTCCGCGAGGGCCAGCCTCCTCTTGGCTGTGAGTAACTTGGAGTCCCTGACCCCCATCTCCCTGAGGCGGGGCAGGTCTTCCTCGTCGAAGATCACGCCGGCTACGACGAGGGGCCCTATGACGCATCCTCTCCCCGCCTCGTCGACGCCGGCGACTCTCATGGCGAAGTCTTGTGGGGACCCTCTATTAAGTCTCCCGTCTAGGACGCCATCTCCCGGTATATCTCCAGGTAGCGCCTGTAGTTCCTGTCCATGTTGAACCTTCTCCTTATGGTTGCCCTCGCCTCCGCCCCCAATCTGGGGCTGTTCACCGCCTCCACTATCTTGGACGCCAGGTCGTCCACGTTCCTCGGCTCGAATAGGAGCCCGTTTCTCCCGTGCGTTATCAGCTCCCTGCAGCCGTGGCCGTTCACCGCCACCGGGACGCAGCCCGAGGACATGGCATCCTGCAACGACACCGAGAGCCCCTCCCTCGTCGAGGCGAGGACGAACACGTCGCATCCACGGTGGAAACCGGCTGGATCGGTCACCCTGCCCATGAACTCGATGCCCTTCAGCCGCAGCTCGTGCGCCAGACTCCTCAGATAGTCTAGGCGAGGCCCGTCTCCCCCCACCAGGAGCCTGACGTCCATGCTTTGCTCCACGGCCTTCAACGCGTGCAGGATGTCTCCGACGTTCTTCTCGGGCACGAGGCGGCCCAGTGTCCCTATGGTCACCCTGTCTCTGTCTCTCATGCCCGGCTCCGGCTTGAAGCGGTTAGTGTCGACGCCCAGATATACGGTCTCCGTCTTCTCGCTGTCTGCCCCAAGGGAGACGGCTAGGCGTCTAACGTAGTCCGACACCGCGGTTACCCTGTGGGCTCCCCTGAGCGCCTTACCCGTTAGGGGTCGGTAGAGGGGGTATAAGACGGGGATGGTGCAGTCGCTACCGTGGCAGGTCACAAGGTTCCGTGTCTTGCGGAGGCTGTGGACGGCCAGCAGCCCTTGAGGTATGGCCATGTGGGTGTGAACCACGTCGAAGCCTTCCCTAACCAGGTGGATGTAGGCCGATGCTAGATACATGGGGAGCTGGGCGATGTGGGAGGCCGGTGCGCCCACCAGGGTGCTCTCCGCCACCAGCTCCGCGCCCCGCCAAGGCAGGTACGGGTACCTGTGGACGGGGAAGCCGTCCATCGACGCCCCCAGAGTCCTGCTCCGCGGCGCAAGCACCGTGAGGTCTACGTGCCTGGCTAGCCTCGTGCATAGGTCCCTTATGAAGGAGCCGTGGTAGTCCCCGCTGTACCTCGGGTAGCTCGGGGTGAATACTAGCACCATCAAAGCAGAAATATTTAGTTTCAGTTTAATTTATCGTTATGCATCCCCGCGTCTGCTACATAGCCACCGAATATTTCGCGTGGGGCCGATTCGGCGGCATCGGAAAGGCGACGAGGGACATAGCGTCAGGCGTCGCCGAGAGAGGCTTCGAGGCCCACGCCGTGGTTCCCCTAGGGAGGGGCCAGAGACGCGTCGAGGAGGTTGACGGCGTCACCGTCCACGGCCACCCCCTCCATGCCTACCCTTTCACTGGGCGGCTCTACAGGGAGATCGGTGCGGACGTCTACCACTCGGAGGAGCCGAGCTGGGGGACGCTCCTGGCCATGAACTCCGTGAAGGGCTCCGTGCACGTCGTCACGGCGCAGAACCCCAGAACCGGGGCAGACTGGAGTAAGGTCCAGAGGTACTATCCCCTGAGGAGGAGAATATATAACCGGCTCGTCCAGCCGAGGGTCGAGGCCGCGGTGAGGAGGTCAGACGCGGTGTTCTGCCAGGCACGTTTCATCGCCGGTAAGACTAGGGAGCTATACGGATTGGAGTCGGACCCAAGCTTCCTGCCCAACCCCGTCGAGATACCCAAGAGTAACCCAAGGAAGAGTGACGCTCCCACCGCTTGTTTCCTGGGCAGGCTCGACGGCGAGAAGAAGCCGGAGACGTTCTTCAGCCTGGCGGAGAGCTTCCCCGAGGTCAGGTTCGTCGCCGTGGGGAGGGCCCACGACACGACGAGGGACCGTTGGCTCAGGGAGCGGTACGGCGGCGTCTCCAACCTGGAGCTGCCTGGCTTCTTGGCGGGCGAGGACAAGGCTAGGGTGCTGGCGGAGTCGTGGGTGCTTGTCAACACCAGCGTCCACGAGTGTCTACCGGTCTCGTTCCTCGAAGCTGCGGCCCACAGGTGCGCCATACTGAGTCCCCACGACCCGGACGGGTTCGCGACCCGGTTCGGCTACCACGCGGCCGCCGGGGACTACGTCGAAGGTCTGAGTTGGCTTCTGGAGGGCGACAGGTGGCGTGAGAGGGGGGAGAGGGGTTACAGGTACGTGTCGGCGGTGCACGAGAAAAAGAGGGCCATTGATCGGCACGTGGAGGTCTACGAGGGTCTCATGAGGGGGTAGGCTACTCGTCCTCCATGGACTTGAGCTCGGTGATTCCCAGCATCTCCACGTCCAGTGGGAAGATGGGTCGCCTGATGTTCTTGAACCCGAACCCGGCGAGCCGTGGGCTGGTGAGGCCCGGGGTGTCCAGCTCGATGACCTCGCTGGCTATGGGCTCGTGGGACGCCCTGTAGTGGACGCTGCTCTTGACGACGACGAACCTCTTCCCGGTGGGGTCGATGCCCTGGCTCCTGTAGAGCTGCAGGTCCAGGGGCTGGAGGCGCTTCGAGGTGACTATGACGTCGTTGCCGCCGATCTCCATGACGACGGTGGGGCCCATGTCCGACTCCGAGCCTGTGCCCATGGGGCCCTCGTTGACGAACTTGCCGTCCGTGACCGTCTTCACTCTCCCGGTGACGCTCAGGGGCTCGCCGTGCATCTCGTCGGTGTGCCCGCCGAGGCTCAGCCGCAGCGTTTCACCCACCCCCGCGTTAATCGCCTTCTTCACCGCCTCCGGGTCCCAGATGACGGCGACGACGCCGCCCTCTAGCCCCTCCTCAAGGATCGTCTTGAGCACCACGGTGCCGTCCTCGGGGGCTCCGCCGCCGGGGTTGTCCCCGATGTCAGCGAGCACAATCGGGCCCTTCCTCGTCTTCTTCACGTGCCTCAGGGCCTCCCTCACGGGTGTGGGCTTGACGAGGAAGTCTCTCCTCATGGACCAGGCCAGGTCGCGGAGTTCCTCCGCGAGGCTGTCGGCCAGCCTCTGGTCGTCGTCTGTGGTCACAATGAAGCTCATGCCGGCTTCTGGGATGTCGCTCCAGGGGAAGCCCGCGGCTACGGTGATGGTCTCGACGCCCCGCTTCTCCTCCATCCTGTGGGCCTCCTCGATGAGCCTCTTCATGGGGTATCTGCCTGTGAACTGTACCTGGAGCGCCGGCAGCATCGGGGGCTGGGTGAAAGCCTTCGTGGGCTTGAGGCTGCCCTCAAGCATCCTCCGGGTGAGGTTGACCGCCTCGACGCCCCTCTCGTAGCCGTCCACGTGGGGGTAGGTGTCGTAGCCGATGAGAAGGTCGGCGTTCTCCACCATCTCCCTCGTGTAGTTGGCGTGGAGGTCGAAGGTCGCCACCAGGGGCTTCGAGCCGACGAGCCTCCTCACCTCGCGGAGCACCTTGCCCTCGACGTCCGGGTGCTCCTCGCTGACGCCTGCGCCGTGGAGGTGCAGCACCGCGGCGTCGTAGTCCCCCGCCTCCCTGATGCCGTCCAGCATGTCGCCTAGGAGCGTGTCGAACGCCTCCGCGGTGATGGTCCCGGACGGCGTGGCCGACGCGAACACGGTGGGTATCAGCTCATAGCCGTTCAGCCTGCAGCCCTCGATTATGCCGCCCGCGGGCGTCCTCGTCCCGTCGAAGTGCTCGAACAGCTCGTCTCCGTAGAAGAGCTGCCTCTTCCTGAACTCTTCGAGATCGGTCCTGATGTTTGAGAGGACGTTGGTCTCGTGGGATATGGTCCCTGTCACGATTCGCATGTTGAACACGGAAAACGTTGCCCTGTGCCGGAATAACGTTAACGGTTGTAGAAGTACTGGGACAGGTCGATGCCTCTCTCCGAGCCGTCGTCGGCGCTCGGCAGGACGCCTTCGAGGTTTAGGAGGAAACGTTTCCTGTCTAAGCCGCCGCCGAATCCCCCGATGCCGCCGTTGCTCCAGACGACGCGGTGGCAGGGGATCACTATGGCGAGGGGGTTCTGCCCCACGGCGTTACCGACCGCCCTGGAGGCGTTGGGCTTTCCTATGCTCCTAGCTATGAGCCCGTATGAAGTGAGCTTACCGTATGGTATCTTGTATATCTCCCTCCAGACCCTCCTCTGGAACGGCGTCCCCCGCATATCGAAGGGCTCGGTGTAGATGGACTTTTCTCCCTTGAAGTAGTCGTCGAGCCACAGGCTCACGTCGTCAAGCTTCCCCGGGCGGTACTCGGGCTCGACGTCGATCTGTCTCCCAAGCTCCTCAAGAAACGTAGTCTCCTTGCACGGCAGGTTGAGCCTGAGGAGCCCCTTCGTGCCCGCGGCGGACCATACGTCCCCCATCGGCGTCTCTATGTCACAGTAATATATTTTCTCCATGACCCCACCTTTCATACATGAGCTGGGGAATGATCATTGGGCTCAGAGCTTAAAATAGTGTTGGCGTCGACGTCGCCGAGGAGGATCAGCCTGCTACGCCAGATAGGTATACGCTTCACCGTGATCTCGCCGGTGGAGGATGAGACCAGCACCAACCCTGACCCGAAGGAGAGGGTGATGGAGAACGCGCTCGCGAAGGCGAGAAGCGTGCTCGGCGACGTAGAGGGGCTAGTAGTGGGAGCCGACACGGTGGTGTACATAGACGAGAGGATCCTCGGCAAGCCTTCTTCAGAGGATGAGGCACGCAGGATGATGGAGACGCTGTCCGGTCGAGTCCACAG
>CAYPNN010000149.1:0-4984 GCA_964412065.1 uncultured Candidatus Bathyarchaeia archaeon | reverse complement strand
CAGTATTACTGCTAAGTAAAAAAGTATTACCTATATTTGTGTTCCAAACCATTTCTTCTTTTAATGTTCGAGTGGCGCCGGTGGAAAGGAGTACGAACCCCTGCGTCCTTATGACGATCTGAGTGCACGCATCTGGATGACTCGAGAGCACCACTTATTCATGGTCGAGTTCTGGTAGGACCTACTCTTCTTCGGGGTCGTCGTTCGGCTCTTTTCTCTCCGCCTTGATGTCTTCCAGTCTTGTACGGAAGTTAGACTCTACTTTGCGAATCTGATCCATCAGCTTCGATCCACCGGACTGCACCTTGCTCTGCACCGTCTGCAAGCCGTCCTTCGACTTCACCATGACGTCGTCAAGCACATCTTTGGATCGAACCGAGTAGTCTGACAGTTTCTCCTTCATCGAACTGGCGGCCATGTCCAACGTCTCCTTCAGGGGCGGCTCCCTGTCCCTATAACCTTTCAGCAGTTGCAGAACGAGGTCACTCTGGGGTTTCCCCTCGTTCTCCTCAGACCATTCCTCTAGGAGGGGGTTTATCCACGTTAACTCCTCCTCCTCGAAGGTGAAGTACTTCCTCTTCATCTCTGACATGTCACAGCCCAGCATACTTCTTTTTATCTTGGTAAAACAGTTATGAATTCCCAGTATGGTTTTATGATATATCTTTGGCGCCGGGAAAGGGATTCGAACCCTTGAGTCCGTGCGGACACCAGCTTTCCAGGCTGGCGCTCTTCCAGGCTAAGCGACCCCGGCAGCACCGAAAAACTCTAACGGGGCCGGGATTTAAATCCTCACCTGTTCCACACAGTTTAATACACACCGCCCCGTAAATCACCCGAACAAGATGAACGTCAGCTGGATCGACCGAAGCCAGAAAACGCTGGACATGCTCAAGGAGCTACGCGAGAAACGCGACCAGGACCGCCTCGACCTCGTCAGGACCATGAGGTACGGCTTCGGCGCCCTGAGTCAGAGCCTCGGCGGCTGGCTGCAGTGGGTCAACAGCCCGGAGGTCATGAGCCAGTTCACCCAGGAGGAGCTCCAGGAGATGAGCGACACCGTCCTCGACATGGTCACCAAGTTCGTCGAGTACGACCGCGACATCACCGACTTCGGCATGAAGAAGGGCCTCGGCAAGCAGCGTGAGGAAGAGCCCAGCCGCTTCGTAATTTAAATCTGACCGGCTGCGAGACTGGGGCTAGCCTGTCGCCAGCCCCATCGCCGCCGCTGACGCCATCCCCGTTGTACGTCGCAATGGGGATCACCCTCTGGGCGGTGAACGCCTCCCTGATGCTCTAAGCACCTTAACCATTCAAATCACCCCCAGGGGACGCCTGCGACGCTTATTAAACAAGCTAACCGATATTCCTCCATGAAGCACAATAGGGATGATAAGCCATGGACGCCTTGAATCTGCACAGGGAAGCCGTAGTAGTTGACACCCACTGCGACACCTTGAAGTGTCTCCTACCCGAGTTCACGCGCCCCCGGGACTCCATGTGGGACGACAGAAGCGACGTCGGGATGGGAGCCAGAAGCAACCTCGGCCACGTAGACGTGCCGCGGCTCCTGGAGGGAGGGGTGGACTGCCAGGTCTTCGCGGTCTCCAGCGAACGCAGCAGAACCCCCGCACACCCCCTCAGGACAGCCCTGGAGATGATCGACAGGTTCTACAGGGAGTGCGAGAGCTGCGGCTCCCTCACCCCGGTTACGAGCAGCGACGAGGTGCTGGACGCCGAGAGGAACGGCATGGTAGCCGGGCTGCTGAGCATCGAGGGAGCCGACGTCATCGAGGGCAGGATCGAGATGCTCAGCGTCTTCCGCCGCCTCGGCGTCAGGATGGTGGGGCTCGTCCACAGCCTGCGGAACCAGCTCGCCGACGGCGTAACCGACAGACGCACGGGCGGCGGCCTCAGCGAGCTCGGGGCCCAGGCCGTCGAGGAGCTGAACCGACTCGGAATGATCATCGACGTGAGCCACATCAACGACGAGGGCTTCTGGGACGTCCTCGACCATACCAGGAATCTGGTCATCGCGAGCCACAGCAACAGCCGAGCCGTCTGCAGCCACCCGCGGAACTTGACGGACGAGATGATCGTGGCTCTCGCCGAGAACGGCGGCGTCATGGGGATGAACTTCGCCCCGGGCTTCGTGCACCCCGAGCAGGCCACGCTGAAGAGGATGGTGGACCACATCGACCACATCGTGAACC
The DNA here is from genome assembly GCA_964412065.1 of uncultured Candidatus Bathyarchaeia archaeon. Lineage (GTDB taxonomy): Archaea > Thermoproteota > Bathyarchaeia > TCS64 > TCS64 > RBG-16-57-9. The sequence goes on along the minus strand of CAYPNN010000149.1, from coordinate 2,771 downwards.
TCGTGGGGCCCGACCATGTGGGCCTCGGTAGCGACTTCGACGGCATATCGTCCACCCCCCTCGGGCTGGAGGACGTGACGAAGATGCCTAGGATCACAGAGGAGCTTCTGACCCGGGGCTACGACGAGGAGGACGTGAAGAAGATACTCGGCGGAAACCATCTCAGGCTGTTGAAGAAGGTGGTCGGTTAGAGGAGGATGCTCTCCCAGTGGAGCCCGCCGCAGCCGCAGCTCTCGTCGTCCGGGTCCATGGCCTTCAACACGCTGAGCAGCGCCTCCGCTGACGGCCTGCTCCACCGTTTCTGGAAGTCGCTGAACGCGGTGGAGCCCTCCCACCGCTGGTCGACGAGGCCCTCACCGTAGTTAGAGACCAGCTCCAGCGCCGCGTAGCAGGCCCCTATCTCCCGCGCGAAGAAGACCTCGGGCACCAGGTTCATGGTCACCACGTCTACGCCCATGTTCTGCCACCTGAGCCTGATCTCGGCCGGGCTCTCCAGCCTCGGCCCCTCCGCCACGCCCACGATGCCCCGCTTGAAGACCCGTGGGAACCCGGCGTCGACGCAGGCGTCCACCAGGTGCCTGTTGAGCGTGGGGCAGAGGGGATGGCGGAGCCTGTAGCTGTAACTGGGCACATCCAGCCCCTTGTCCTGGAGGCTCGCCATGAGCATCTGGGGCCGCTTGGTTGTGAAGTCCACGAAGTCGTCGGGGATAACGGCGTCCCCCGGATCTAGGAGCCTGTTTGTGCTGCCGCAGAGCGCCGTACCCAGGATCTTCTTGACCCCCGCCTTCCAGAGAACGTAGAATACGCGTTCGCCGCTGCTGTCCGGCTCCGTGTTCCTTATCTCCCGGGTTATCCCGTGGAAGCCGACGTACAAGAACCCCTTCCCGTAAACCTCCCCGTGAGTGAACGGCGCCGTGGGGCCGAACGGCGTCTCGAAAACCAGGTCATCCGCGATTATTTTGACGCCTTCGTAGCCGCGGGGGAACCCCGATCCTATGGTGGTGGAGCCCCCGAGGACCGCGATCTTGGCTCTCGGTATCTCAGCCATGGGCAAACTCATGTCTCCAAGGGTTAAAACGGTTGCCCGGGCCGCTCCCGGTATGCTGTCAGGTGGTTCGTCCCCCGTAAAATCAATGATTTATCTCTGAAACTGAATTATATACTAGATTTTACGTCCATTCTCATCGACTCTATAGTAAATATAGGCGAAAGATATATATACGTGAAAGGTGCTGTATCGCTACTCTGTACGCTAATAAATATTCCGATGGGATTCGGGGTATTCCTAGCGCTTCAGTCTCAAAAAAGGTGCATATGATATGATGTTAAAACCCAGTACACGGCGGGGTAGCGAGGATGTTTGCCCGGAGTGTGGAAGCAGGCACATAATTATTGACGGTGGCTCCGGGGAGAGGATTTGCGGCGCATGCGGCCTCGTCATGGCTGACACCATGATCAACGAGGGCCCCGAGTGGAGGGCCTTCAGCCAGGACGAGCGGGACAGCCGCAGCCGCGTAGGGATGCCCCTCAGCTTCAGCGTCCACGACAAGGGCCTCAGCACGATGATCGGCCAGGTGGGCAAGGACGCTTTCGGCAGAACCATCCCGACGAGCACGATGTTCCAGATGCTAAGGCTCAAGAAGTGGCACATCAGGTCAAGCTACCAGTCCAGCGTGGACAGGAACCTGAGCCACGCCATGACCGAGCTCAGCAGGCTCTGTGACAAGCTCCACATACCGAAGCCGGTGAAGGAGCGCGCCGCCGTCATCTACAGGAAGGCCCTCGATAAGGGCCTAGTCCGCGGACGCAGCATAAGCGCCATCTCGGCCGCCAGCCTCTACGCCGCGTGCAGGGTCACTGGCACTCCCAGGACCCTACGCGAGCTCGGCACGGTGAGCACAATCGACAAGAAGGACCTAGCCCGCTGCTACAGGCTGCTGCTCCGTGAGCTGAACCTAAGCATGCCCATCCCCAAAGCCCAGTACAGGGTGCCCAAGATCGCTGCCAAGGTGGACATCAGCGAGAACACCCAGCAGACAGCCGTGGACATCCTCAGGAAGGCAGAGGAGCTTAAGACGACGGCGGGGAAGGACCCCATGGGGCTCGCCGCAGCCGCCCTCTACATAGCGTGTGTCATGAACGAGGAGAAGCGGACCCAGAAGATGATCGCTGACGCCGCCGGCGTCACCGAGGTCACCATCAGGAACCGCTACAAGGGCCTCAAGGAAGCCCTACACCTCGACCTATAGCCTCGAACCCTTTTTTGAAACGTTTTTAAAACCAGACACCTCTTTTCGGGCGTCTGGTGCAGCAAATGAGCGAACCCGTAGACTACTTGACCGAGGATACGTACCGCCCCGAGTGGCTGGAGGACGGGGTGACCGAGCTGACCCTCGAAAAGGTCGGCGAGAAGAAGCCTATTCTGGTTGAGCTGGGCAAGGAGCTGACCAGGTATGAGCGGTACTACATGGTTGGCAGCGGTGGAAGCTACGGCGTACAGCTACCCATAGAGTACATCGCCGACAAGTACACCAGGGTGCCTGTGAAGGCTTACAGCGGATGGACTTTCCTGGAGCAGAGGCCCGAAGCCGTCGACGAGGACGCAGCCTGCATATTCATCAGCCAGAGCGGGAAGACCAAGGAGATCGTGGAGGCGCTGGATTGGTGCGACGAGAATGGCGCCGTCACCGTGGGCCTCACACAGAACACGGAATCCGTGATCAACGGCAAGGCATCCCGGGGGTTCGGGTGGGACGCCCGCGGCGGCACCC
>CAYPNN010000148.1:0-4986 GCA_964412065.1 uncultured Candidatus Bathyarchaeia archaeon | reverse complement strand
AGGTACGGCAGGCCCGACGCGTCCGAGGAGGAGGTTGTCGGGGCAGCCAAGGCGGCTCAGGCCCACGACTTCATCATGGGCTTCCCCGAGGGCTACGACACCATGGTGGGGCAGAGGGGCGTGAACCTCAGCGGCGGCCAGAAGCAGAGGGTGGCCATCGCTCGCGCCCTCCTCATGAATCCGGTGATTCTTATCCTGGATGACAGCACGAGCTCCGTCGACGTGGAGACCGAGACGAGGATCGAGGCCGCCCTGGAGGAGCTGATGAAGGACAGGACGAGCTTCGTCATCGCCCAGCGGATAAGCACGGTGCTCAAAGCAGACAAGATACTGGTACTCGAGGAGGGAAGGATAGCCGCGGAGGGCAGCCACAGCCAGCTCATGGAGACCAGCCCCATCTACAGGGAGATATATGACAGCCAGCTCGGCGACGGAGGGCTGAACAGATGAGCGGACACGCGCCCAGAGGCGGCGGGGACGAGGAGCGGGAACAGCGCTCCGGCATGATGCGTAGGGGCCCAAGGAGCTTCGGCAACATAGAGAAGGCCGAAGACCCGAGAGGCACCCTTACGCGGCTCCTCGGATACCTCGGCGAGTACCGTCTCCACATGGCGATGGTGACGGTGTTCACGGTCATCAGCACACTGCTGAACCTCGTTGGGCCATACCTACAGGGGGTTGCCATCGACAGGTTCATCATCGGCGGAGACGCCGAGGGCCTACTCAGGATCGTGCTGCTGCTGGCGGGCACCTACGTGGCGAGCGCCGCCATGTCGATGGCGGCTGGCTGGGTCATGGCGACCATAAGCCAGCGTAGCCTCATGAAGCTGAGGAAGCAGCTGTTCGAGCACATGCAGACGCTTAGCCTGAGCTTCTTCGACAGGAACCAGGCCGGAGACCTCATGAGCAGGCTCACCAACGACGTGGACGCCATAGCGGCTGCGCTGGCGCAGAACGTGACGCAGCTCATCAGCAACAGCCTGACGCTCGTGGGCATCGTGGTTATGATGTTCTACTTGAACGTCTGGCTGGCGTTGGCGAGCCTCTTCGTGTTCCCGCTGATGGTGGTGTTCACCGCCGTGGTGAGCGGCAGGACCCGTAGCAGCTTCAGGGGCCTCCAGATGAATCTGGGCAGGCTCAACGGGGTCATGCAGGAGACGCTTACGGGACAGAAGGTGGTCATCGCCTTCGGTCAGCAGGAGTCTGTGAACAGGAAGTTCACTGCCTCGAATATGCAGGTGAAGGAGCTAGGCATCAGGGCCATGACCTACGCCATGCTGGTACCGCCGCTGATGGGCATCCTCAGCAACGCCAACATAGCCATAGTGGCGGGGGTGGGGGCCTGGATGACCCTGGAGGGGCTCACCACCATCGGGACCATCGCGGCGTTCATCACGTACAGCAGGCGCTTCGCGGACCCGCTGCGTCACTTCGCGGACCTCTACAACAGCATCCAGAGCGGGCTGGCTGGCGCCGAGAGGATATTCTCGGTCATAGACACCGAGCCCGAGCTGACGGACGCTCCTGACGCGGCGGCCGTGGACGACTTCGAGGGGCTCGTGGAGTTCAACGACGTCGACTTCAGCTACGTGCCCGAGGTGCAGGTGCTCAAGGACATCACCTTCAAGGCCGATCCGGGGCAGACCATAGCCCTGGTGGGCCCCACGGGGGCGGGCAAGACCACGATGGTGAACGTGCTTACCCGGTTCTACGACATCCAGAACGGCGGCATCTCCATCGACGGCATGGACATCAGACACGTCAGGAAGGACGACCTCCGGCGGCAGCTGGGCATCGTCCTCCAGGACGTGTTCCTGTTCAGCGGCTCCGTGATGGAGAACATCAGGTACGGTAGGCTCGACGCCACAGACGAGGAGTGCATCGAGGCGGCGAAGCTGGCCAACGCCGACGGCTTCATACGGCGCCTGCCCAAGGGGTACGACACCGACCTCAGCGAACGCGGAGGCAACCTGAGCCAGGGGCAGCGCCAGCTGCTTAGCATCGCCAGGGCCATAGTCGCGGACCCCGCGATACTGGTGCTGGACGAGGCCACGAGCAGCGTCGACACACGCACAGAGGTGCAGATACAGGAGGCGCTGCTCAGGCTGATGAAGGGAAGGACGAGCTTCGTCATCGCCCACAGGCTGAGCACCATCAGGAACGCCGACATGGTGCTGGTGATCAACGGCGGCGAGATCATAGAGCGCGGCACCCACGACGAGCTCCTGGCGAAGAAGGGGTTCTACTACAACCTCTACATGAGCCAGTTCAAAGGCACCAACAACGCCTAGAACCCTTTTTTAAAAAGAAAATTTTAGCGCTTCAGCTGGCTCAGGGTCGCGTCGACGCCTGCCCTTATGAAGCCTGTGTCGGAGCCTACCGCTATGAACCTGTAGCCCTGCTCGATGAGCTCGCCGCAGTGGGCGGGACCCTTCCCGAACGCTATTCCTGGGGCGACCCTGAAGTCCTTGCATGCCTCGAGCACCCAGTCCAGGTCCGAGTTGGCCACGGCCGCGACGGTCCTCTCGTTGAGTATACCCATCCAAGCGTCTAGGGCCGTCCCACCTTTGGCTAGCTTCTCCTTAACCTTGTTCCGCATGAATAGGGTATTGGGTCACCGATTATTTAACACTCAGAGTAGAAGGCAAAGAGTATGAAATTCGGCTTCGGGGCTTCCCCATTGACTATACTGTTAAGACGGATGACGTCCTCCTCAGCCCATAGAAACTAATTACTTAATTTATAAAAAATTGGTAGAACTATCTCAATCAAGGCTATGAAAAGAGTCACACCAATTGTGAGATAAGTTAATCGAGTCGTTAGTTTATCCGTAGCATCAGAGTTGGTATTTATCACTTCGATAAGTCTTTCTTGAAGAATCTCTAGTTGACTTTTCACTCTGACTGCTGCAAATGGTTGACCTTCAGATGTTAGAGGTCTACCATCGAGAAGTAAGAAATTCACTTGATTACCATCATTAGCTGGTCTATCTAGACGCATGAGCAACATCGTATATCCTGATGTCGGAGGAGTTGTTCTTACAATATATGGTCGTGACTCACCAGCTGGAATAACTTCCGCATCAATGGGTTCATAAACTGAATATGGTTGTGGTATGCTTGGCCAAGAAAAACGTACACCTGTATGTATCCCTGGGAAGTCTACGTTCATGTTATTTGCTAGCACCACCGGAATTTCAAACAGTTCGCCCTCGATTACGAAATCTGGAGTCTCTGCGCTTACAGTCAGTTCATATTCGATACTAGTCATCTTACCTTTAACCATAAACTATAACTATATCAAATGTACGACCGAATTTAGATGTGTGCTATCAATTTAAAATACTTTTAATATCGTGGTGAAGAATGAGAATGTCGGGTGAGGCTCCCGACTGAGAACTTCCACACAAGGAACCTCGCGAAGATGGCTGGATACCATCCAGCGATTGAGTGTGGAATTACTCATCCTCATTTCCCGTTTTCATTCTTCACCTCGACTATGCTACAGCCATGGCATACCTCGTACTCGAAATATAATCGAGATGTTCTTCATTACCGGCGCTCCATCTTGGAGAAATTCATAAGTTGTCTTAGAATACTCTTGATAGAGCGGAGGTACGTGCCAACCTCGTACATTGCAACTATTCAGGATGAAATAACTTCCCGGTCCATAACGTTCCTGAACGTCCCCGATAGTTGGTGATCCATCCATCCAAGCTACGTATTCTATATCCCATGGTATGCTTACATCTTTGAATTTACTTAACCCCCGTACTCCTGATTCAGAGATTAAGATGGTATAAACGCCAGGGCCAAATTGCTGTTGTATTAGATATTCCGTTGGCTCATATTCGTATGTAGCTAAATGCACGTATTGGCCATATCGATTACGCCGTCTTAGGAGGTATTTAGGCATGTATCCTAAATACTCCTATATCTAATTAAATCTATTGATCCAAACTAAGGAGTCTTCGACATCAAACGAAACATTCTACGACGCTACCTTCAATAAGAACCATGAGAATCCCTCTTCACGAAGGGCATGAGCCTAAAAAAATTGGGTTTGATTGGCCTATTAATAGGAATCCCCTTGTTTATATCAGGAGTATTTAATGCCTTAGATGCCTTTGAGTCTCAGATGAACTTTATTGACTGGATGGTGATGGAGTTAGCTCCTTCACTTCCATCAAACTTGGGAGACATTGTACGAGTTCTGGCAATCTGCCTTCTAGTCTTCTTTGTCACAGCACTACCTTCTACTATTGAGAGATTAGGTAGACAATACTCGTAGCATACATCATGGTGCTAACCACCATAAACCAGTGGAACTGCTAAATGCATGCATGAGTATACTGAATTAATCGAAGAAGGCGTCCCATCAAGTATAATTAGAATTATAACATCTTTAATTATTCTCACCCCGGATAACAACATGGCGATGCAAGGTATAGAAGGCGTGATAACTTTCACCTACCACGAGGACATCGAGGCAGCCGACAGGTTCTACGGCGAGGCCCTGGGGCTCGAGCGGGTCATGGACAGGGACTGGGTGAAGATATTCAAGCTGGGCGTGGACAGCCACGTCGGCCTCGTCGACTCGGAGAGGGGCTACCTCAGGCCCTCCGAGGAGAAGCCGGTTATGCTCACCATAATAGTCGAGGACGCCGAGGAGTGGCACCGAGGGCTGACGGAGAAAGGCGTCAAGACCAACCACCCGCCCAAGGAGGGCGAAGAGATACACATGAGAGGCTTCCTGACCTGGGACCCCTCGGGGTACGTCATCGAGATACTGGAGTTCCTGACCAAGCCCTACGGCAGGTAATGGATCACTGATCGAGAAACGGAGCCCACAACCATATAATAGAGCCGGTTAAGGGTTCAGAGACGAGGAATAGCTGACACCCCGCCCCGGACGAGGTACGGCGAAACCACTAGTGGTTCACCCCTCAGGGAGCGGGGGTTTCCTCCAAGAATTCCATTCTAAGCG
>CAYPNN010000147.1:2142-4988 GCA_964412065.1 uncultured Candidatus Bathyarchaeia archaeon | reverse complement strand
TCTCGATGTACTGCAGACTCACGGTGGAGCCGGGGGCGTGGCGCATGGAGGGAGCCCTGTAGAGCCACTGCACCTCGTACTCGGAGAGGTCCCGGTTCTTCGCGACTATCATGGAGCCGTCCGCGGTGGCGTTCCCCGCCGCGAGAACGGTGGTGCAGCCCCTCGCCGCCGGAGCTATGAAGGCTGCGGCTGATACGAGAACCACTAAGAAGATCAGCTCCTGTCCACGGCGATACGTGTTCAGCGTCTCACCTCCAAGTCAACAGCACGAACATCACTAACAGCGTTATCAATAATAATGTAACCAGGCGCTGACCCAGCAGCGTCTGGAGGAAAGGAACCCGCTCCGGATGCGAAGCCCCGAGGACGACAGAGAGACGGCTGACCCCCGGAGACAGCTGGAGCGCGACGTAGCTCAGGTCCTTCTCGTCGAGTACCTCGTAGCTGACTGACTCGCCGTCGAGCAGTATTTTCAAGTCCCTTATCTGACTGACCCTTCCCCTGTTCAGCACGACGGTCAACTCGGCGCCGTCCACGGGAACCGGCTCAAACCCCAGCTCCAACACGCCCTCATCCACGTCGTAGCCCAGCAGGGTGGCTGATGTGGTGTGCGGAGAGTGGATTACGACCGAGTCGTCGTCGACGCGCAGCTGTTCGGGGAGCGACGAGTTACATAAGATGATGACAGCCCCTTCGCCGCCGCTCAGCGAGCCCACTACGGACGACGAATACGAGACGACGCTGTTATTATGGGACTCCGACCTCTGAACCTCCGACCCTATAAACGTCGCAGACGAGTCCATCGAAGCCTCAAACCACGATAAGCCGACGGACTCGGCGGACAAGGCGCATCCATCCTCCAGACCGATGCCCCCGATGGAGGAGTCAGCCACCTCCAGAGAGTCGTCTCTGCAGACTATCTCCACCGGGGCGTCCACGTCCGTCACCCTCAGATCGGCGCCCTCATCCACGTTGAACCTCACATGCCTGAAGTAGACCCGGATAAGGGTGACGTTAAGACCCGAGGAAGCGACGTCGTTGTCTCCCTGCAGGGACCAGCGGTCACAGTACCAGTAACCTATACCGGTCGTCGACGCCGGGAAGCCCGTCATGGTGAGCCCCGTGCCCTCCTCGAAACGGAGTTCCAGCCCCCTCGTGTCAGAGCCTATCGTCGAGTTCCGGATGGTGAGGGAGCCGCCGCCTGACGCGGAGGCGGAGGTGGCGTAGACGCCCTCGAGGCACGCCTCGGCGGCGTCGGTTACGTTCACGCCGAAAATCCTTGAATCCGAGACCTCGAGGGCGCTGGAGCCGCCCATGTGAAACATGGACCAGCAGGTCGAGTCCTCGACTGAGACGCTGGAGCCCCCTTCGCAGGTGAGCCCATACCACTCCATGGAGTAGACATCCCGGAATCTCATCGACGCCGCGTCGGAGACTCTTATCCTGAAGCTGTGGAAGGAAGCGGTCTCTATGGTCACGTTCACCGCTTCCAGGGATGAGTTACCCCGGACGTCGAACCAGTACCCAGACGCCCCTGAATCAGCCTGCCCCGACTCTATCAGCCTAATCTTCGCGTTTCTGAGCAAGAGACGTGAACCCCCTGAGACTGAGACCCTGCCCTCGACGTCTAGGCTGCAGTTCTCGACCCTCAGAGACCTGTCACCGTCGAGGATGAGGTCGCCGGCGATGGTGGCGTCCTCGTCGATGACGGTCGTGTCCTGGAGCGTCATCGAGCTTTCTGAACCAAAAATAGACGCGACTTGAATCATCCCTAGACACAGGACCACGAGCATCAAAGGCGCAGGCGAAGGAAGGTTACTCTTCGTGTAGACGCACCCATCTAAACTATTGAAAAAGACCTGAATATTTAAAGAATCATTATAAACATCAGACAGATAAAATAAACTTTAACAGCCACCTGCTCAACCGGAGACACAGCCACATGAAACGGACACTCGGATGGAACGTCAAGGCTGCCCTCTACCTGTTCCTAGCCTCAATAATATTCACATCGATGACCGCTGTCTTCTCGACGTTAACCGGAAGACGTGTCAAGGGAGATCCTAGCCTAACCCAAGACATCGTCGTGGAGGGAGAGAAGCAGACGATACGAGGAGAAGCCTTGGAGCCTCCGGGGGACATAGTCGTGAAGAAGGGGGGCACCCTGGTCCTCATAGACACGGAGATATTGTTCAACCACACTGGATACTACGAGCACGGCATCCTGCTGGAGGAGGGCGCATCGATGGAGCTCCACAACTCCAGCGTAGTCGCCCTAGACAACATGTTCTATCTCCGGGTAAGGAACTCAAGCCTAACGATGGTCGACTCTGAGCTCAGGAGGACCCACGTGATATGCGAGAACAGGTCCCGGATAAGTATCAGCGGCTCATACCTCTGGGCGCTCCACTGCCTCAACGAGACCGTGGCGAACGTCACCCACTCCAAGCTCTGTTACCTGTTCCTCATCGACGGATCCGCCGGACACGTGGACGACTGCACGATGATAGAGATACTCCTCTACGACGACTCCCAGGTGAACGTATCGGACTCGACGCTGAGGTTCATCTACTACCTCGATGAGGGGAGGGCGGACATAGAGAACTGCGACTACGAGGACGAGATCCGGTTCAAGCCCATGATTTGCGAGCTGGACGTGACGGTGATCGACGATGAGGGTAAGCCTGTAGCCGAGGCGACGGTCACCTTGACTCGGTACGGTGGGGAGCAGGCTGCATCCACGACGACGGACGAGGAGGGCTCGGCTTCGTTCACGGGGCTGGAGGAGGGGAGTTACAATCTCACCGTCACCAAACTAGGGTACGAGGAACTGGAAATAGAGAAAA
>CAYPNN010000147.1:0-2132 GCA_964412065.1 uncultured Candidatus Bathyarchaeia archaeon | reverse complement strand
GTACAGGTCCACGCCTCACCTAAAGACAGCCCCGAAAACGGTAGGACGGGACTCCTCTCAGTGTACACGGTACCTGTCTTGGCGGTGATAGGGCTGCTGTATTACGTGTGGAGGAAGCTCCACGGGAGTTAATGTTCATCGCCCCAGCTCGACCCACATAGTTCCGAAATGTACCAAAGTGAGGTAGAAAACGAAGCCGACGGGAAGCCAGAGGCCGCTCGCCAGAGGATACATCCAGCTCATGCCCCCGTCGAAGTGTCTGGCCGCCACGCCTAACCCGAGGAGGATGTCGTAGACGGGGCGCATACGTTCAGACAGGGAGTTAAAAAAGTCTACTTCTTTCACCCTGCTCCAGTCCATGTTCGATAAGGAACACAGCGTGAGGTACACAGGGCCGTAGAACGCCAGCGTGAATGCCACGAGCCCAAAGGGAACGCTGTCGAAGTAAACCATGAAAGCCCTCACCACCCTGTTAGCCTCGTCGCTGAACCCCTCACAGAACACGCTAGTGAGGACATAGTCAAACACGACGAACAGATAGATAGCGTAGACCCTCACACGCCACCTATAGGTTGGGACGATCAACGCTCTAAGCTCCAAGGGACTCAGATCCGGGTAAAGAGGTTGAAAGAGTAGATTAAAAGGTTAGACCTGAGGCACGGGCTCCCCCTCGTATGACTCTACGCCGAGGAATATCTGCCCGAAGCGGGGGTGGTTGAGCAGCTTCTTGGCGTCCCCAGCGTATTTTCTCCTGCCGTTCACGATGAGGTAGGCCGTGTCGCATCTCTCGAGGACCATGGTCGCGTTCTGCTCGACGAACAACACGGTCATCCCGAACTGCTCCTCCATCTCGAATATCTTGTCCATGACCTCCTCGGCGAGGTTGGGGGCGAGGCTTGCAGTCGGCTCGTCGAACATCATCACCTTGGGTCTCCTCATGAGGGCTATGGAGGTGGCGAGCATCTGCCTCATACCGCCGCTGAGGACCTTCACCGTGTCGTTGACGTAGTCCTTCAGTAACGGGAACACGTCAAGGACCTCCTCCATTCTCTCGTTCCGCTGCTCCTTCGGGAAACCGTACCCCGCCATCCTGAGGTTCTCCGTTATCGTCAGGTTTTCGAAGGTGCTTCCCACCTGAGGCAGATAAGCGAGCCCCAGGTTTGATCGCTCGTAAGGCTCCAGGGTTCTGATGTTCTGTCCCATGAACTCCACTTCCCCGGAGTAGAGCGTCGTCAGACCCATGATGGTCTTCAACAGCGTCGATTTACCGCTGCCGTTGGGCCCTATGATGGCGACCTTTTCCCTCTCCTCGACGCTGAAATCGAAATCATATAAAACCTGGACCGGCCCGTATCCCGCGTTGATGCCCTTTGCTTCTATCATCTTCTCACAGTCAGATACGATTCTATCACCTTGATATCCTCGAACACGTCCTTGGGTTTGCCGTGGGATAGCACGCTCCCACTGTCCATGGCATACACGTAGTCGACGTACTTCGAAGCGATGTCCAGCCTGTGCTCTATGAGCAGGAAGTCGAGTCCCTGGTTCCTGCAGAGCTCTCTGATGTGGGAAAAGATCTTCTCCGCCAGTATGACGCTTACGCTGCCGGCGGGCTCATCCGACAGGATCATCTTGGCGTTCGTCATCAACGCCCTGCCGATCTCCAGGAGCTTCAGCTGCCCTCCGCTGAGGGTGTAGGCTGGATCGTGTGCGAGCTCCGTTATCTCAAGCAGCTCAAGGACTCCGTAGGCTTTCTCCATGGCGGCCTTCTCCTCGTCCTTCCATTTGCTGCTGAAGGGAGCCCACTTGAATTTCTCACCTGAATTCAGGCCGTAGCTCACGAGGAGGTTCTCCAGTACGGTGAGACGCGTGAAGGGGGACGAGACCTGGAACGTCCTCACCAGCCCCTTCTCCACGAGTTCATGGGTCTTGTTCTTTGTTACATCCTCTCCCCTGAAAAAGACCTGCCCCTCGTCGGCCGGGTATATACCTGAGACGCAGTTTAACATAGTCGTCTTGCCGCTGCCGTTCGGTCCTATGACGAGGGTTATTTTCCCTTTCTCTATGTCCATAGATAAGTTGTTTACCGCCTTGAACTCCCCGAATTTCTTTGTCATGTTTTTGATGGAGAG
>CAYPNN010000146.1:0-4991 GCA_964412065.1 uncultured Candidatus Bathyarchaeia archaeon | reverse complement strand
CTCGCGCGCCGCGTAGCCCACTCCCTGGGCGTGGTTCCCGGAGGATGCCGTCACGACGCCCCTGCCTCGCTCCTCCTCCGAGAGCAGGAGTATCTTGTTGGTGGCCCCCCTTATCTTGAAGCTGCCCGTGACCTGCTGGTTCTCCAGCTTGAGCCACACGTCGCCGCCGCAGACGCCGCTGAGGCTGGGGGAGTGCTCCATGGGTGTCCTCCTTGCCCACCTGGACACCCTACTCCTCGCGGCGTACACGTCGCTTAGCTTTATCATGGGTTAATCATGGCTGTCCAAGTTTTTAAAGCCGTGATCCTTGACGGCGTCGTACGCTTGTCGACGGCGCTCATCGGCGTCGTCGTAAGACGGGTCAGCCATCAGCGTGCCCCGTATCCCTGCGTGGACCTCTTTGAACCCGCCGTCTTTCACCGATTCCTTCACGCCGTCCAGCGCTCCTAGAAACACCTCTAGCGCGCTGTCCAGGTGCCTGTTCTGTGATAGGAGGGACTCTATGAGCTCCGTCTTCTCCGCCACGACGCTCTGGGCTAGGGTGTACTGAAGGATGTAAGTGGTGCCCCCAAGCCTCCGCAGCTTCTCAAGATCCATTCCGTCCAAGGTCTTGGCGAATGCCACGTTGACGAGGTACGGCAGCGAGAGGACGACCGCCATGTAAGCGTCGTGGGCCTCGGCGTCGACGGTGATCAGGTCGGCGCCCGGGAAGAGGCTCTCGGCGAGCTCTGCCTCACGCCGCTGGTCCACCAGCGGGACCAGGGCCACAGCCTTGTTGTCAAGCCTCTCGGTTGAAGGGCCGAACATGGGGTGCACGCAGAGAGGGAGGAGCCCCTTCTCGGCGGATTCCCTTAGCGGCTCAATGACGCACTCTTTGAGGGAAGCGATCTCCGCCAAGACTGCCCCCGGCTTCATGTGGCTGGAGACCTCATACAGGACCCTCGGGGTGTCTTTTATCGGAACGGAGACCACGACTAGGTCCGCCGTCCCCAGCTCTTGCTCTCCCTCTCCTCGTCTCAGGTCTACCCGGAGCATCGTGTGCCCTAGGCTGGCCAAGTGGTGGACGAGCCAACGCCCCATCTTCCCATCGGCGCCGATGACAGCTGCCTTCAACTCAGACGAGGCTGTTGCGGTGTTCGGGTATTTTACGGTTTAGGGCAGGACAGACTGCCCCAAGCTACTCACCGAAACGAGGGTAGGAGCCAAGGTGCTTGATGTACCTCGTCTGGCCCAGAAGCTCCTCAAGGGCCTCGGCGACCTCCGGGTCCTTCACGTGGCCGTGGAAGTCAACAAAGAATATGTACTCCCACGGCGTCCCCACGAGGGGCCTCGACTCTATCTTGCACAGGTTTATGAGTCTCCTTGCGAGGGCGTTCAACGCCTTCACGAGGGTGCCCGGCCTATGATCCACGACGAACGCTAGGCTGGTCTTGTCCCTGCCGGTTGGCTCCGGCTCCTCAGCGCCGACGACGAGGAACCTGGTGTAGTTCTCCTTGTGGGTCTCGATCCCCCTCTCGAGCACGTTCATGCCGTACACCTCGGCGGCTCGCTGGCTCGCGATGGCGGCGGCGTCCTTGAGGCTCTGCTCCTTGATCATCTTAACGCTCCCCGCCGTATCGTAGGCGCCGACGGGCTCGAGGCCTCTCCTCTCAAGGTACTCCCTGCACTGGCCAAGCGCCTGGGGGTGGCTGTAGACTCTCTTCACGTCACCGGCCTCGACACCGGGGTTGGCTATCAGGCAGTGGACTATCCTGAGGACGGTCTCGCCCTGAGCCCTCAGGGTGCGCTCGTTGAGCAGGTCGAAGGTCCTCACGACGCTTCCCTCTATGCTGTTCTCCTCGGCCTTGACGCAGAGGTCGATGATCTCCTTGAACACCCGTCGGACGCCTTCCGGGTCCAGGCCACGGTCATCAGCGATGCCTCCTACGTCGTCTAGGACGGCCTCCTCCCGTGCACGGTCTACGACGGGCATCCCATACCTCCTCTTAACCTCGCCTATCCTGAGCGCGACTCCTACACGTTCACCTATCTTCTCCAGTATCTCCTCGTTGAGTCTGTCGATCTCGTCCCTCAGCGAGTCTATCTCCTCAGTGTAGCTCATCCTATTCACCTAGAACCTGTCCAACGTGCCCCCTCTGCATCATGTGGTCGAGGATCACCATGGCTACCACGCTCTCCACGACGGGCACCGCCCTCGGCACTATGCATGGGTCGTGCCTTCCCTCTACGGTTATGGTGGTCTCCTCCAACGTCTTGAGGTCGACTGTCCGCTGAGGCTTAGATACGCTGGGAGTGGGCTTGAAGGTTACGGTCAACTCGATGGGGGCTCCGGTGGAGACTCCGCCCAGCACGCCCCCCATGTGGTTGGATGCCGTCTCGACGGTGCCCCCCACAATCCTATAGGGGTCGTTGCTCTCCGAGCCCCTCATGGATGCCAGCGCTGTGCCGGCGCCGAACTCGACGGCCTTAACCGCCGGGATGCCGAAGAGAGCCTTGGCCAGGTCTCCCTCGAGGGTGTCGAAGACCGGCTGACCCACGCCGGGAGGGACGTTAAGCACGACACATTTCACGGCCCCACCCAAGCTGTCACCCTCATCCCGCGCCTCCATTATGCTTCTTTCCATCTCTCTGGCTGTGTGGGAGTCAGGGCACCGGACCGGGTTTCCCTCCGTGTTCTCTCTCACCTGGTCGAGCGACGCGTCGGAGGCCTTTGTCGAACCTATCTGGCTCGTGTACCCGAGGACCTCGATCCCATGGGTGGCGGAGAGAACCTGCTTCGCGAGGGCGCCCGCCATCACGTAGCCTGCCGTGATCCTGCCTGAGAACCGCCCCCCGCCCCTGTAGTCCTGGTAGCCGCCGTACCTCTTCTCCGCGGTGTAGTCTGCGTGGCCGGGCCGCGGCGTCCACCTAAGCTCCTCGTACTTCGTGGAGTCACTGTCCCGGTTCCACACGAGCATACATATGGGAGCCCCCGTGGTGACGCCGTTGAACACCCCCGAGAGGACCTCGACCCGGTCCTCCTCCCTGCGGGCGGTGGAGACGCTGCTCTGCCCAGGCCTTCTACGGTCCAGCTCAGCCTGCAAGTGCTCCAAGTCTAGCCTGTGGCCGGCGGGGCAACCGTCCACCACCACGCCCACACATCTGCCGTGGCTCTCCCCGAAGCTCGTGGCCCTGTATAGTCTACCGATCGTGTTACTCATCTTCTGTCCTCCTCACTTCTGCGCCGAGGCTTTCGAGGTGGCTCCAGAATTCAGGGTATGACTTGGTGACGCACCCGGCGTCGAGGATGGTGACGTCTCCCTCCGCAGCCAAGGCTAGGACCCCCAGGCTCATGGCTATCCGGTGGTCGCTATATGGATTCAACTCGGCTCCTCTCACCGTTCCTCCGGTTATCCTCACGGAGACGCCGTCCTCAGCAACCTCGGCGCCCATCCTCTTCAGCCCCTCGGCCATGGAGGCCACCCGGTCTGACTCCTTCAGCCTAAGCCTCTCCAGACCGGTGAGCACGCTGGTCCCCTCCGCCACGCTGCAGAGCGCCGAGACAAGGGGGAACAGGTCGGGGCAGTCAGAGAAGTCGACGCTCACCGCCTTCAGCCGTCTCCTGCTGCAGGTCACGTCGTTGCCTCTGACGGACAACTCGGCTCCCATCATGGACAGTATGTCTAGTATAGCTGTGTCGGCTTGGCTGCTCCCGGTGTCGAGGTTCCCCACGGTCACCTCGCCGCCGATGGCGCCGGCGGCCAGGAGGTAGGACGCCGACGACCAGTCGCCCTCGACGTTTACCTTTGAGGCGCTGTACTTCCCAGTGGGCGCGGTGAACACGTCCCTCTCTGGGGACGCGGATGCCTTCACCCCGAAGGACTCCATGGCGTCCATGGTCATCCTGACGTAGGGCCAGGACTGCAGAGGCGTGGTGACCCTTATTGTGAGGGGGCTCCTCGTCATCGGGGCGACCAGCAGCAACGCCGAGACGAACTGCGAGCTCACGTGGCCGGGAACAGTCGTCTCTCCGCCGCTGATCCCTCCCCTACCGCATACGGTGATGGGCGGGTAGCCTGCCTCGCCATGGATGTCGACGCCCAGTCTGCTCAAGGCGTCCAGCAGGGGCCCCATGGGTCTCCTTGACAGAGATGGGCCCGCCGTCAACGTCACGCAGCCGTCCGCGAGGGCGCAGACCGCCGTCATGAACCTGATGGTGGTCCCTGACTCGCCGCAGTATACGGCTTCATCCGGCGCCTTGAGGCTGCCACCCTCAACGATCCATCCATCTCCGCCAGATATCGTCTTGGCGCCAAGCATACTCACCGCGTTCAGCGTCGCCAGGGTGTCGTCACACACCAGTGGGCGTCTCATCGTCGTCCCTCCCTCAGCGAGCGCGCCCAAGATCACCATCCTGTGCGTCATGCTCTTAGATGAAGGCGCGTCGACCCGGCCTTTCGCCTGAGATGGGCTAACTCGGACCTTCAAAATGACTCCTCCAGCGCTGCCTCTATCTCGGCTGCCAGCTGCGTCGGCGAAGCCCCCGTGGTGTCTATCACTATGTCAGCTGCCTCGAGGTATCGGGGCATCCTCTCCCTCAGCAGGGCCTCAGCCTCGGCTCGTGCGTCGTCGACGTTGAGCAGCGGCCGCTCGTCGCTGCCCCGTGTTCTTTCCACGATCTCGTCGATGGAAGCCGTGAGGAGGATGAGCACAGAGTTTCTGCTCAGAGCCTCGGCGTTCTCCGGGTCCAGGACGGCGCCTCCGCCGCAGGCTATGACGCGTCGGTCTTTCTCCGCCACCTCCATGACGACCTTTCTCTCCAGGGCCCTGAATCCCTTCTCCCCTTCAGCCGCGAATATGTCCTTGATCTTCGTCCCGGCTTGTCTCTCGATCACCTCGTCCATGTCCACGAAGCCGTAGCTCAGCCTCTCCGACAGGATCTTGCCTACGGTGGACTTGCCGACGCCCATGAAGCCGTAGAGAGCGACGTTCAACGCGGCTCGCCTCCCAGC
>CAYPNN010000145.1:0-5006 GCA_964412065.1 uncultured Candidatus Bathyarchaeia archaeon | reverse complement strand
ACACCTGCTCCAGCGGCCTGTCCAGGAGGTGGAGCGTCGACGCCGCCAGGTTCATGCGCTATCAGACACAAGGTTACTGGGCTCCACATAAGCCTTTTATCCGGTGCTTCAGATGCAGACTCAACAAGGTGATATTTTGACTCAGCTACTGGACGGGGTCACCTGGGTGGGCGCCGTGGACTGGGACGTCAGGAACTTCCACGGCTACATCACCCACAGGGGGACAAGCTACAACGCCTACGTCGTGCAGGGGGAGAAGACCGCCCTCGTGGACACCGTGAAGGCGCCGTTCTACGAGACCATGCTCCGCCACATCACGGAGGTCGTGGACCCCGGGGACCTGGACTACATCGTGGCCAACCACGCCGAGCCTGACCACTCAGGGGCCCTCGCGAGGATCGCCGAGAAGGCACCGGACGCCAAGATCATCAGCAGCGACAGGGGTATCCCCGTCCTCAGGAAGTACTACGGCGACATGGACCTCGTCAGCATCAAGGAGATGCCCCGGGTGGATCTGGGCGGCAAGACCCTGAGCTTCACCCCGGTGCCTATGGCTCACTGGCCTGACAGCATGGTGAGCTACATCCCCGAGGACAGGCTGCTCCTCAGCAACGACGCCTTCGGCCAGCACATAGCCTCAGAGGCCCGGTTCAACGACGAGGTGGATCAGGCGGCACTCTGGCAGGAGGCCACCGCCTACTACGCCAACATACTGATGCCTCTGAGCCGCACCGTCAACAACGCCATCAAGGCCCTCGCGGGCGTCGAGATAGAGATGATAGCGCCCAGCCACGGCGTCATATGGAGGAAGGACGTAGGCGACATCTTGGCGGCGTACAAGCGCTGGGTGGGCGGCGAGACGAGGCCGAGGGCCGTCATCGCCTACGACAGCATGTGGAAGAGCACCCAGGAGATGGCGTACGCCATAGCCGAGGGCATAGGCAGCACAGGCGTCGAGACCAGGGTGTTCAACCTCACGGGGACACACCGCAGCGACGTCATCACCGAGATGCTGGAGGCCCGCGCCGTCCTCGTGGGCAGCCCCACCCTCAACAACCACGTCTTCCCGACGGTCGCCGGGTTCCTGGCCTACATGCGCGGCCTCAAGCCCCCGAACAAGATAGGAGCCGCCTTCGGCAGCTACGGCTGGGCGGGCGGAGCCAAAAGGTTCGTCGAGGAGCAGATGAGGCTAGCAGGCATAGAGCTCGTGGAGAACGACCTCGAATTCACCTACAAGCCCACCGAGGAGGAGCGGCGGAGGTGTCACGAGTTCGGGGCCGCTATGGGTGAAAGAATAAAATCCTAATCGCTTCCATTTTAAAGTATGGCCGTCTTGTCTGTTGACCTCGATCTTTCATTCATCGAGCCCGCGTTAGAATACGTTTCATCGCCGTCAAGAACCATGCTTGACACGATAGTCGCCCATCCGGCGGCGAAGGGAGTACATTCACACGCCCTTCGAAACGGCAACACAGAGAAAAGGCTCGCCGATTTCTGGGAAGAGAGATTGGCGAAGATAACCCCCGACACGGTCAACAGGGCGAGATCCAGTTTAGACTATATCGAGGAAAACCCTGGTGAATTCGGCGAAGCGTTCAACGAGCTAACAAAGTACATCCCTCCAGACCTTGACATTGAATGTAAGCTATACGGGGAGTTGGGGTACGACATTGGCATCGCCTCCGACGGGGATGCCTACCTGAACCTTGGTCACAGCCAATTCGTGGACAAGAGGGAGTTGATCTACTTTGCGATGCACGAACTCCATCATGTGGCATACCTCCACTACCAGCCCATGTTCTTCCTCAGTGGCCTCGAAACCTTAGAAGATCTGAAACACGTGGTAATGTACTGCACCCACGTTGAGGGGCTCGCGGTATTTGCTCCATACGACAAACGGAAGAGAGAGGAGAAGTTCAACCACACAGACTACAGGCTGTACAACGAGCCGGATAAACTGAGATGGATCTTAGACGACTATCATGCAATATGGGATAAGCTGAACAACCAAGCAGCAAGAAGAGTCACGGAGGAAGACTTCGGGATCATCGAGAGACTTAGCGGCGAGAGGCTATGGTATGTCACCGGGCTTCACATGGCGAAGACTATCGATGAGAGACTGGGCAGGGATGCGCTCACTAGGACCATGGAGGACGGGCCGGAATCCTTCTTTCGACTATACGATGAGTGTCTGCCATGACGCGCTAGATGAACAGGTGGTGGACGTAGAAGGCCATCTGGAACCAGGTGAGCACCGAGCTTATGATGGCTCCCGCCGTGATCTGCTTCTTGTCGTGTGCCTTCAGCTCGAGCCTCGCCCACGCCACCGGTAGGAACAGCATGAAAAGCGGCAGCATCCGTGTGCCTAGGAGGTAGACCAGGGCCGTCACGGGGCTCGTGATCCCCGAGGTGTGGATGCTGATCTTCCACTTGAAAGTGATCACCAGCAGCACGAGGCCGTTCACTACGTAGCACGCCATGAGTGCGGTTATGGGCGTCGGCGCGTTGATTATGACGAGGGCGACTGTGCCCATCACGTAGGACGTTATGGTGGCTAGGAACGGTATGAACCTCTCCAGCCTCTTGGTGGCGTAGAAGTCCGAGATGACGCCGGTCTTCAGCATTGCGACCACCGTGCCGAGGGGCAGGAAGCAGCCGAACAAGCTGGTGACCGCGAAGAGCTTCAGCGTGTCCCCGTTCCCGTACCTCAGGACCAACGGGATGAACGTGAGCAGAGTGATCAGCGGGGCGTTCATCACGGCAGATACTAGAGAAGCCAGCTTCTGTCTATCCAAGGCGTTTACTCCTAGGTGCATAGACACGTGTCTACTTGTTTATATCTCTTTTTTATCTTCGCTATATAACTGCTCGCAGCAGTACGCCACTTCTTCCCCGTCTTCCTCCACGATCACCGTCATCAGAACGCATCTCTCGTCTTCAGGCTGGCCGCATATCTTGCACTTCACCATCTTACTCATTTTTTGGTTTTCTCCTTGTAGCTCTTTATCGCCTCGTGGAGTGCGTCGGCGGCGAGGTTGCTGCAGTGCATCTTCACGGGGGGCAGCCCGTCCAGCGCCTCCGCGACGTCCGCCCTCGTTATCTTCATGGCCTCTTCGAGGGTCTTGCCCTTGGCCAGCTCCGTGGTCATGCTGCTGGTGGCGATGGCGGCGCCGCACCCGAAGGTCTTGAACTTGACGTCCTCGATGCGGTCGTCCTTGACCTTGATGTACATGGTCATCATGTCGCCGCACACGGGGTTGCCTACGGTTCCCTCGGCGTCGGCGTCCTTCAGCTCGCCGACGTTCCGCGGGTTCTTGAAGTGGTCCAGTACCTTCTCGCTGTACATCCTATCTCAGCTCCTCGGGCGTGAGGGGCGACATGGCTCTCAGCCTACCTACGACGCCCGGCAGCTCCTTTATCACGTACTCCACTTGGTCGCGGTTATTATTCTTTCCTAGGGTGAATACTAGGCTGCCGTGGGCCTCCTCGTGTTTGAGGCCGCAGGCGAGCAGGGTGTGGCTGGGCTCCAGGGTCTTGGCGGCGCAGGCGCTCCCCGTGGAGACCTGGATGCCCAGCTCGTCCAGGCTTAGCACGAGGGACTCCCCCTCCACGTAGCTGAACCTTATGTTGGCGTTGTTGGGCAGCCGCTGGGTGGGGTGGCCGTTGAGGTAGGACTCAGGGTTGGAGGCGAGCACCCCCTCGATGAGCCTGTCCCTGAGGGCTGCGAGCCTCTTGGACTCGGCGCCCATCTCCTGCTTCGCTAGTCTGGCGGCCTCGCCCATCCCGACGACGCCGGGGACGTTCTCCGTCCCGGAGCGCAGGCCGTTCTCCTGGCCCCCTCCTATCATGTGGGGCTTGACCCTCACCCCCCTCTTAATGTAGAGGGCGCCGACGCCCTTGGGGCCGTAGACGTCGTTGCTGCTCAGGGTCATGAGGTCGACGCCCAGCGCCTTGACGTCGAGGGGTACCTGGCCCGCCGCGGCGGTGGCGTCTGTGTGGAAGAGGGCGCCGCGGCTGTGGGCCAGCTCGGCTGCCTCCTTTACAGGCTGTAGGGTGCCTATCTCGCCGTTGGCTGCTATGACGGATACCAGCACCGTGTCGTCGTCCACGAGCCTCTCCAGCTCCCCCAGGTCGAGCACCCCTGTCTCGTCCACGGGGCACTCGGCGGCCTCGAAGCCTTCCCTGGACAGCTCCTTGCATATGTTTATGACGCTGATGTGTTCGACGGCGGACCTGACTATCTTGCTGCCTTTCTTCCTGTTGCGTGCCGCGCTGCCTAGGAGGGCTAGGTTGCTGGCCTCGGTGGCGCCTGACGTGAAAACGATCTCGGAGGGGTCGGCGTTGACCAGCCGGGCTACGCCGCCCCTAGCCTCCTTCAGCGCCTCGAGGGCCTTGAACCCCTCCGAGTGGAAAGACGAGGGGTTGCCGTAGTGCTCGGTGAAGTACGGCTTCATTGCGTCCAGGACGCGTGGGTCCACGGGGCGCCCCGCGCCGTTGTCCATGTAGACTTTCAGGGACATTACTTCTTCAAGAGGTACCATGGATTATAAAGGGTGGGTAACGCGTCGCCGCCGGCCTCATTTCCTGATTAGGAGGGTCACCTCGTCGCCGTCCCTCGTGACGCCGAGCACCTCGTAGCCCATCCTCTCGGCTAGCCTGCGGAGGTCTGCCTCGGCGGCTGGGTCGTCGGCGGAGACCTCCAGCACCTGGCCCTTCTCCATCTCGTCCAGCGCCATGCGAGTCCTGAATATGGGCTCGGGGCAGTAGAGCCCCATGCAGTCCAGCACCTTGTCGGGTTCCATGTCGATGTTCTCCGTCCCAGTTGGCTGGGGTGATAATAGGTGAAGCGGAACGGAGCGATTTAAGACGAGTGGTGGCGGATCAGCGCCGAAGCACCACATCAGAGGAGCAGGCTATACAGGAGGTAGCCGTCGAAGGCGAGGAGGAAAAGGAAAAGGGCGGCTATGATCCTTGCGCTCACACGGTCCGCGTCCGCAGGGTCGTCG
>CAYPNN010000144.1:0-5097 GCA_964412065.1 uncultured Candidatus Bathyarchaeia archaeon | reverse complement strand
GGAGGTCCTTCTTCTCCAAACGCCTCTTCAGCCTCAGCGTGTAGTCCTTGCTCTTGTACCGCATCTTCTTGCGGACGTTCCTGTTCCTGCGTGCACCGTATAGGCCGTTCGCCATTTTATTCTCCACCACCACGATGCGGGGAACCCCTTTAAACTTTACGCATTCAGGCTGTTTGTAGCGTATTTCTGCCTATTTCATGTGTATTATGGAACGTGAGACGCGTTTTCCAGTGTTTAACCTAACATTTTTATTCTGCATATAGGTTGAAGGTGTAGGAGAATTCAGAGATGAGCAAGAGGGATAAACCTCACATCAACCTGATCATCATCGGCCACGTAGACCACGGCAAGTCCACGAGCATCGGACACCTGTTCTACTTGGCAGGCGCGATCCCGGAGAAGCAGCTGAGGGACTTCGAGGCAGAAGCCGAGGCACTCGGCAAAGGCTCGTTCAAGTATGCTTGGGTCCTCGACAAGCTCAAGGAAGAGCGCGAGAGGGGCCTGACCATAGACCTCGCCTTCTACGAGCTGGAGACAAAGAAGAACGTCTTCACCGTCATCGACGCCCCCGGCCACAGAGACTTCGTCAAGAACATGGTGACCGGCGCGAGCCAGGCAGACGGAGCGATACTAATGATCTCCGCGAAGAGGGGAGAGTATGAGGCCGGGACCAACCCCGGCGGACAGACGCGTGAGCACGCCTTCCTTGCCAAGACCCTAGGAGTAAACCAGATGGTCGTTGCGGTCAACAAGATGGATGACCCCAGCGTCAACTGGAGCGAGCAGAGGTACGAGGAGGTCAAGGACGGCGTCACCAGGCTCCTCAAGATGGTAGGCTACGACCCCTCGAAGATCCACTTCGTGCCCACCAGCGGCTGGACAGGCGACAACCTCGTCGAGAAGAGCGACAAGATGCCCTGGTACAACGGCCCAACCCTGCTGGAGGCGCTCGACACGTTCGAGCTGCCCCCCAAGCCACTCGACAAGCCTTTGCGGATCCCCGTCCAAGAGGTATACACCATAAGGGGGGTCGGAACGACCCCGGTCGGTAAGGTCGAGACGGGCATACTGAAGCCTGGCGACGACATCATATTCATGCCGAGCGGCGAGCAGGGCAAGGTCAACAGCATCGAGACGCACTACACCAAGATCGACAGCGCAGTCCCTGGCGACAACATCGGCTTCAACGTGAAGGGGGTCGCCAAGGACAAGCTCAAGCGCGGGAACGTCGCGAGCCACCTCAACAACCAGTGCAGGGTCGCCAAGGCTTTCAAGGGGAGGATATTCATCATCCACCACCCGACGGCCATCGGCGAGGGATACACCCCGGTGCTGCACCTGCACACGGCTCAGGTCGCCGTGAGGTTCGACAAGCTTCTGTCGAAGCTGGACCCCAGGACGGGGCAGACCATCGAGGAGAACCCCGCCTACCTGAGGACCGGGGAGGCCGCCATCGTGCGCTTCGTGCCGCTTCAGCCGACGGCGATGGAGACCTTCAAGGACTTCCCGCAGCTGGGCCGGTTCGCGCTCCGTGACATGGGCACCACCATAGGCGCCGGCATAGTCATGGAGATCGAGGAGTAGGGCTCCATCCACCTTTTTTAGCAACCTTTAAGTTCTAACTCTCACGTAATCACGGGGAACCAGTATGGCGCGGCGAGCGAGGATCAAGCTGACTAGCACAGACACCGAGAAGCTGGAGGATGTCTGCGGCGAGATCAAGGACATCGCCAAGAGGATCGGTGTAAAGCTCGTTGGCCCGATTCCGTTGCCGACGAAGAAGCTCGTGGTGCCCACGAGGCGGACGCCCTGCGGGGACGGCAGCGACACGTGGGACAGGTACGAGATGCGTGTTCATAAGCGCCTCATAGAGATAGACGCGAGGGACCGGGTGATGCGTAGCATCATGAGGATCAGGGTACCCAACGAGGTCTACATCGAGATGGAGATCCGTTAGGAATCAATGACGCTCGGCTTTATCAGGTAACCAGCGAAAGCGTTTCTTGGACATCATGTGTCAGGTTAATCTGGACACATACTCTGGACGTTACGTTGATGAGATAGGTTTGCCTATCCTTAGCTGTTTGGTGTGGACGTGGCGGCTCTCAGGGAGGTTGCCGTCCCTACGGTCCAAGTGCTTATCGCAGCTCCTCAGCACCTGAAGGGGTGGAAGCGATCCCGTCGTGGTGTGGGCCCAGCCTCGGGCATCATGACTGTGAACGCTAGACTATCCACCATCGTGACGTAGCTGAACATCTTAAACCGGGTTTCGTGTCTAAAGGTTTGAACATGAGACACCAATGAAATGAGCAAGGTCTTGAGGTATTTAACACGCCAGATTCATACCAAGATACGTGATACGGGTTGCTCATCTAGCTTATATTCACTAGACGTTGAAGCTCTCACAATGGATGAAGTGATTGGGTGTTGTGGCTTAATCCGTAGCGACTGCCAGGTCTACAAGGCCACCCAGAGCCGAGACGAGGAGCTGAGAGAAGAAGTGTATCGACGCCATGTAGAATGGGGGCACGGCGACAGGTTCCGTGAACTGTATGGCCGAGAGTACATGCTAGACGATGTCAGCTGTAACGGCTGCCCAACCCAGAGCCCCCAAGCCTTCTGGTACATAGAGAACTGCCCCATGAGGAAGTGCGCCCTAGGCAGAGGTTACCCTAACTGCGCCCATTGCCCTGATTACCCCTGCGACACCTTGCAAGAGTTCTTCGACAAGTCCCACGTGAACGCCAGAGAAACACTGGACGACATCTATTCAAAGCTAGCCCAGACCAGCTACTCTGAAGACAAGTCTTGACCACCATTCAATAAACGTTCAAAGGATATGATAAACGATTCATCAAGTCTTAGGCTTTGAAGAGAAATGAAGAATCACTCCTCCTATCTTAAAGTGGTTCTGATTCAGCTATCTTGGAAGGTGTTTCCACAGCTCCTGTAGAGTGCCTGACCATACACGAAGCCAGCGGCGTAAAGGATCAACCCATCATACCTCCCGGGGATGAGGAAGGAGACGCCGTAAATATGCCCCAGGTTCCCCAGCACAACGGAGACCCTGACGGCGTTGATCATCCAAAGCCCGGACAGCGGGAAGCTGAGTACCGTCATATGCAAGCCCGAATGTCTAACTATTACGATATGCCCTAGGTACGCGCATAGGCCCACCACACCCATTAGGCCGAGGTAGACCGCCATGCCGAGCCACGGCCCAAAAGCATCCACGATGGGGCTGACGATTGTGTTTGCCTCCTCCACGTGCTCGAACATGGTCAACCCGATAAGTGTCGAGGCCGCATCCAGCATAGAGAACAACGCGTGAACCAGCAACGCCTGAACCATCCGCCGCTTCAGGCACGTGTCAATCGACATCAAGCTTCAAGGTGCCTAAGATGTTAATCAATTCAATGAAACCCAGATCCGGGAATAACGTCAAACTAAGTAGAATGTTCAGAGGCGAGAAGCCAGCGCAACCCCTATTTTAGGTGTCACGCATCAGTATAACCATGAGTATATGCGTGGAGCACGCAGACCCCGGGAGGGACGCCGATGACATCAGCCGACTCATAGGCGTCTGCAGGGCCGAGAGGAGAACAGTCCTGAACTCCTACACGCCCGATGAGGAGGCTGAGTACCTGAGGAGCCTGGGGCCACGGGACGCCGTCTTCGTCGCGACAGTCGACGGCGAGTTCGCCGGATTCGCGGGGGTGGCGGCGAGATGGACTTACGCCGACCGCTGCAGGCACTGCGCCGAGGCGGGGACGTGGGTCACGCCAAACCACAGAGGCAAGGGAGTGGGCAGGTCCCTCTGGGAGAGAGGGGTGCTCCCCTGGTGCAGGGAGAATGGTTTCACCCACCTCGGTGCATCGGTGATGGCCCACAACACGGGAAGCATCGCGTTCTACGAGCGCCTCGGTTTCCACGTCTGCGGCTACCACCGCAAGGTCGTCGACTGGGACGGGGAGCTGCTGGACTCCGTTGAGATCGAGAGACGCGTAGAGTGAACCCGCGGCCCAAGAGCCTACAGGCTCGGTCTTCAGCCACCGCCGGGTCACTTGTTAAGGGTCTTACCCATGAGGAGTATGTCGTATAGCCCTCCGTCCTGGGCCTTGTAGGCTTTCACCCTGCGCCCCTCAACGTTGAACCCGAACTTCCTGAAGAGGTACACCGCGGTCTCGTTGTCGGCCACCACCTCCAGGTTGATCCTGTGGAGGCTGTGCTCGTTCGCCGCGTTGAGCAGCATCACCATCAGCGCCGTGCCCAGCCCCGCGCCCTGGTAGTCTTGGTGGATGTAGATGTTGAGGTCCCCGGTCCCATGCAGGCGGGGGTGGGTGAACTTCTGGACGGATGCGTACCCCACGATGCCACCGTCGTGTACGGCGACAAGCGATATCTGGTTAGGCAGGTTGCCTATCCAGCGGTCTATGGTCTCCTCGGTGTAAGGAGCCATGCTCCACCTGAGGGCGTCGACGCTCATTGACTGGTACATCCCGTGGAGGCCCTCCCTGTCAGTCTCCTGAAGGGGGCGGATGTGTACGCGTCTCCCGTCCTTCAGTGTAATAGTCCTCTCCATCGGTTAAGACTACGCTTAATATCAGTATAATGTTTTTGAGTAGCCCTCGTTGCGCACCCCAGCGTCTTTCGCAAGGGCTTCAACTGGAATATCTTTTCCGTTTTGTTCCAGCGGGTTCCTAAATATGTGCCGTTGATACAGGTGAGCCAAGGTGAAGACATGAAAAGAAAAGTCAGGAGTTCAGCGCTGATCCTGGCGGCGATCACGCTGGCATCCATGACCTTCACGTGGGCTAAAGCGCAGCCAGAGGACTTCCAGCTTCCCAGCCCAGGCTTCACGCCGGGGCACCCCCTCTACGGAGTGGAGCTGTTCATAGAGGAAAATGTCGAGGTCCCGTTGGCCCGCCTCACCCGGGGACGGCTGGGGGAGACGGAGAAACGGCTGATGCTCTCCGAGGAGAGGCTCGCGGAGATCGAGGCCACCTGTAACAGAACGGACGCGGCTGCCATTGAGAGGCTCATGTACAGGTACGAGCTCCAGATGAACAAGACCCTGGCGCTGGTCAACGCCACGGA
>CAYPNN010000143.1:0-5097 GCA_964412065.1 uncultured Candidatus Bathyarchaeia archaeon | reverse complement strand
GGGCGGCCTTGGCAGCGACATCGCCCTCGAGACCGCGGACATAGTGCTTCTGGAGGACGACCTCAGCAGGATAACCTACCTCATCCGCCTCGCCGGGACCACGGTGGCCCGGGTCAAGGAGAACATAGCGATATCGGTTCTGGTGAAGCTGGCCATCGTGATATTGGGCGCCCTGGGATCTATAACGCTGTGGATGGCTGTGGTGCTTGGAGACGTCGGGTTGACGCTTCTAGTGATCGTCAACAGCATCCGGATCAGCAGCATCAAGCCGGCGGACATCAGGAAAGAATAAATCTCATCAGCCTCGCTAATTCCACGCAGGCCGACCGCAATGGATGAAGAGCTAGAACGCCTCAAACAGAGGAGACTCGAAGAGCTACGGCGCAAGATGCTCCTTAACCAGCTGAAGGAAAAGGAGCCTGAGCCAGAGACCGAGCCGGTTAAGGAGCCCACGAACGAGGAGATGCTAGGAAGATACTTCAGGAACAGGGCGTGGGAGGTCTGGAACGCCGCCAAGTACCAGTACCCCAAGGTAATGCCGAAGATAGAGGTAATGCTGGTGGACGCCATGAAGCAGGGCAAGATCAGGGACTACATCGACGGCGCCAACCTCATGGGGTTCTTCAGGCAGGTAGGCATACCCGTGCGCATAGACACCAGGATCAGGGTCTCCGAGCACGGCGAGCTCAAGACCCTCGAGCAGAAGATAAAAGAGGAAAGGTAGACATCAGAGCACTATCACAGACGACGCCTTGAAGGAGATGAACACTCTCCTGCCCACGTTTAGGCCCATCTCCTTGAACGACCGGTTCGTAACCTGAACAGTGAACGTCTCCCCCGCATCCACCCTCAGTAACACGAGGTTGTTAAGCGACTCCACCCCTACGACGGTGCCCTCGAACTGGTTCCTGGCACTCGTCTCTATCCTTCCCAGCGAGACGATTATGTCCTCGGGCTTCACGTGGATGGTGGCCCGCCCAGTCCGGTCGACGGCGGCTCTCACCACCACGTTCCCCACGTCTACCTGAGCGACGCCCTCAACGACGCGGCTCACGCCCGTGAACAAGTTCTCCGACAGCCTCGTGATGGAGACCAGCTCGCTGGGGACCCCCTCCTCCGTCACCTGGCCCCCCTCAATGAACACAGTCCTGTCCGTCAGCCTCTTAATCAGCTCAAGGTCATGCGTGGACACGACCACCGTCCGTCCCTGTTTCTCCTCCTCTATTATAGCCGAGATGACCTTGGCGTTAGCCACGTCGAGGTTCGACGTAGGCTCATCAACCAACAGAACCTCCGGGTCGAGGACGAGGGCTCTGGCTAATGCGACCCGCTGCTGCTCGCCGCCAGAGAGCCTCCTGGCTAGCCTGCCCTCGTAGCCGCCGAGCCTGACCCTGTCGAGGGCCTCTGCCACAAGCACCGTGACCTCGTCCTCCGGAGTCTTTCTGAGCCTGAGCCCGTACGCGATGTTGGTGAACACGTCGCCCCTCAGGAACAGGGGTGTCTGGAAGATCATCGTGGCGCATCTTCTAAGCGATAAACGAGTGGGAACGTCCAACATGCTACTCTTGAATACTACGGAGCCACTGGTTGGCTCCTCCAGCCCGGAGAGGATGCGCAGCAGAGTGGTCTTCCCTGCCCCGCTCTGCCCGACGACGCCTAGGGTTTCCCCCTCCTCTATAAACAGGCTAACGTCGTCGAGCGCCTGAATGTCCCCATAGGACTTGGATACCTTGTTTAGCTCATAGATAGGGGTCACGTCGCGCCCTCCCTCATCAGGTTTATGACGTAGTTCAGGCCGAGGACCACGATGAGAAGTATGAAGCTGAGGGCGAAGCTCAGCCCAAGCTCGCCTTTGTTGGTCTCGAGGGCGATGACTGTCGTAAGCACCCTTGTTACGCCGCTGATGTTGGCTCCCAGCATGGTGGCGATCCCAAGCTCCGCGAAGGCCCTGTTGAAGCTGGACACCAGCGCCAGGCTGACGCCGCTGAACGCCTCCCTGACGATGGCCATGGACGTGTCTGTCTCCGTGGCTCCGAGGGTGCGGACAAGGTCCCGCAGCTCCATGCCCTTGCTCTCGATGGCGCTCACCACGAAGCTCACCATTATCGGCAGTATGAGCGCCGCCTGCCCCACAGCGATCCCGGGAACCGTGTACAGAAGCTGAAGCCCCCCCAGGGGGCCGCTCCTGGAGAAGAGCGTGAAGAGCAGCAGACCCAGCGTCACCGTGGGCACCCCCACCATCGCGTTGAAGAAGAACCTCAGAGCCCGTCTACCGGGGAACTCCCGCATCACTATGAACACGCTCAGGGGCAGCCCCGCGGCGGCCGCCAAGAGAGTCGCGTAGCTCGCTGTCTGGAGGCTCCTGAGAGTGATCTCGAGGACGACCCTGTCACCAGTAACGATTAGTCTGACGGCTTCTCCCATCCCCTCGACTATCGGTCTCCAGCTCATATCGCATCCATCATATGGTGAGATAAGCAATTGTTAACGGTATAGGTCCCCGGCGTCATGCCTGTACTGAGCCGGGCACTCACCGCCGTCGATGTACGCGTACTCCTCGACCCAGGACACTATCTCGGAGCCGGGGTCCTCCAGCTCTGGCAGCCAGGGCTTGAATAGGGCCGACCCGAACTCTTCCTCCCCGTAGGATACCAGCATGGTCTGGACCTCGTCGGAGAGCAGGAAACGTAGGAACTCCATCGATCCCTCGAACATGCCCCGCGGGTTAGTGTCGGGGTCGCAGACTATGGCGCTGTACACGTTCAGAGTGTCCTCTCCCGAGTCCACGGTCTTAACCAGCTCTATGTTGCCGTTCTTGTAGTTCTTCAGGTAGGTGGCGACGTCCGTGAGGGTGTAAGCCATCTTCTCGTTGGCAAGCTGCAGCGTGGCGGTCATGCCCGCCCCCGCCTCTATGTACCAGGTGCCGGCGGAGCCCCCCGCGGTCTCGGCCTTGATCTCGTCGAGGACGAGGCCTGTGGCCGCCCAGAGAGCCTTCTCCTTCGAGTGGGTGCCCGAGTTGTCTCCCCTAGACACCCAGAGGGCGTTACCCACCTGCCCCTCCTCCCTGATCTTCTTCAGCGCGCCGATGGGGTCCATCCCCGTTACCCCCGCCGGGTCATCCTCCGGCCCTACGACGATGAAGAAGTTGTAAGCGAATATCTTACGGTTCACGCCGGACCCCGACTCCAGGAACCCCCTCTCCTGGCTGGGGCTGTGAACCAGGATCATGTCGGCGTCGCCGCGTTTAGCGGTCTCTATGGCAAGCCCCGTGCCCTGGGAGATGAAGCTCACGTTGTACCCGGGGTGGGTCCTCTCGAACATTGTTTTAAGTTCGTCCAGTAGCCCCGTCTCGTACAGGCTCGTGGTGGTGGAGACTATTAGGCTCTCCTTGGCCTGGGGCCTGGACATGTTCCAGATGAGGCCCCCCGCCATCACCGCTACTAGGAAGAGCGCCACGATGAGCGTGTTCCTGTTGACCTTGAATCCTCCGATGCTTGACATGCCTAACAGATAATCGATGTGTTTATTTATTCATATCGTTCATCCGATATGGTTGGCCATGCATAACAGTTTTCAGCAACCACGCAGGAGGAAATAGAGGCGAACAGACGCTTGACCCAGAACCTCGTCGACCCCCACGGCAGACCCATCAACAGCCTCAGGATAAGCCTCACCCAGCGCTGCAACTTCAACTGCTTCTTCTGCCACCAGGAGGGAGAGCACAGTCCAGGCGAG
Organism: uncultured Candidatus Bathyarchaeia archaeon; assembly: GCA_964412065.1. GTDB lineage: Archaea > Thermoproteota > Bathyarchaeia > TCS64 > TCS64 > RBG-16-57-9. The sequence continues at coordinate 1,362 of CAYPNN010000143.1, read as the reverse complement.
GAGCTGACGGCGGAGGAGATCGAGGCCACGGTAAGCGTCGCGGCTGAGCTCGGGATCACCAAGATAAAGCTCACGGGCGGCGAGCCCCTGCTCAGAGACGACGTGGTCGAGATAGTTCGGCGAATAGCCCCATACGTCGACGAGGTCTCCATGACCACCAACGCCAGCCTACTCGAGGAGAAGGCGTGCAGCCTCAGAGAGGCGGGGCTCAGACGGGTGAACGTCAGCTTCCACACCCTCAACCCAGAGGGCTTCAAGGAGATCACGGGATGCTCGGATGAAGACCTCGTCAGGAGGGGGGTCGAGGCAGCCTTGGGCTGCGGCCTCCACCCCGTGAAGCTCAACATGGTGGTCATGGAGGGGGTAAACGCCGACGAGATACCCGAGATGACCAGATTCAGCAGGGAGACAGGCACCGTGCTGCAGCTCATCGAGTTCCAGGAGCTGGAGAACGGCGTGGAACACTACGAGAGATACCACTACGACCTCAAGCCGGTGGAGGCCGAGCTGGAGAGGGAGGCCGTCAGTGTGGTGGAGAGGGAGCTCCACAGGCGCAGGGTCTACAGCCTCGTGGACGGCTCCCAGGTGGAGGTGGTGCGTCCCATGCACAACAGCAGGTTCTGCGCCTACTGCACCCGCCTCAGGCTGACGAGCGACGGACGCCTCAAGCCATGCCTCATGAGGGACGACAACCTCGTCCCATTCGCCGAGCTTGTGAGGGCGGGGGAGCCGAGGGGTAGGCTCGTCGAGGCGTTCAGGGAGGCGGTTGCCCGCAGGGAGCCGTACTGGAGGGATTGATCTGTGAGGGTCCGGGTGAAGTACTTCGCCAGCTTCAGGGACATTACTGGGAAGAAGGGGGAGACGCTGGAGGTCCCCGAGGGGGTCACGGTGGAGGGGCTAAGGGAGCACGTAAAGGGGCTGTACGAGAAGATTGCGGGGAGGGACCAGGTGCTGGTGGCGGTGAACGGCGTCTTCGTGCCCTTGGAGACGGTGGTGAGGGAGGGGGACGACGTGGCGTTCTTCCCCCCGGTGAGCGGTGGTTGAGATGATAAGGGTGCAGAGAGAGGACGTGGATGTAAACGCGGTTCTGGAAGCCGTGAGGGGCGCTGAGAGTGGATGCGTCGTCAGCTTCCTCGGCACGGTGCGTGACGCCTCGGAGGGGCGGAGCATCCAGAGGATGAGCATCGAGGTGTACGAGGAGATGGCCGTCAAGCAGCTGTCCATGATCAGGGACGAGGCGCTGGAAAGGTTCGGCGTCAACGAGGTCGCTGTGGTGCACAGGTACGGCGACCTGGAGGTTGGGGACAGCATAGTCTGCATAGGCGTCTCGGCGGGCCACAGAGAGGAGGCGTTCAGGGCCTG
>CAYPNN010000142.1:3629-5097 GCA_964412065.1 uncultured Candidatus Bathyarchaeia archaeon | reverse complement strand
CCCATAGAGGTGGAGGGCTCAGAGTTCCTCATGGAGGTAGATAACGTGGTGGTGGCGATAGGGCAGACCCCCAACCCAATAATACAGCAGACGACCGAGGGACTAGAGGTGACAAGGTGGGGCACCATAGTCACCGACGAGGAGACGATGAAGACGAGCATCGACGGCGTATACGCCGGCGGAGACGTGGTGAGCGGCGCAGCGACTGTGATAAGCGCCATGGGAGCAGGGAGAAAGGCTGCGAGAGCCATCCATGAGTATCTAGCCAAGTTTCACTCGGCGACGTAGCAGGTCGTCGTGGAGACTATGCCGTAGAGGTTCCTTATCTTGTCGAGCACAATGTTCTGCAGCAGGTCTATGTCGTCCACCTCGACCTCGACATACATGTCATAGGGCCCGTAGATGTAGTGAGCTTCCTTGACGCCTTCTATGCTCAGTATCTCTTTCTTGAGCATGTTCTCTATCTTTGGGTCTACCCTGAGAAAGACCAGAGCCCTGTGAGGGTCTGGCAGATCAAGCCCATTAAGCATTCCATTAGTGGATTGGTTTTCCAGTTATTGGGGGTATTGGGGGCATAAAAGTACGCGTTTCGTATAATTATAGGAATAGTAGTATGTTTCTCATTACATAGATGCCGTAAAACCGGCCTCGAAACGAGAACTATATATAGTGTAATTACTATAAATATTTTAAAAGAGAATGGGTTCCATATTGCAGAATCGTGTAAACGAGGCTGCATAGTCCAAAATCTCTTTAAACGAGAGGTGCAAGAAAATACGGATAGATCGACTTGATCTGCAGATACTTCGATCTCTGAGCAGGGACGGCCGCAAGCCGTTCAAGGCAATCGCACGCGAGTTAGATGTAAGCGACGCCACCATAAGGAAGCGCGTCAGACGGATGCAGAAGGATGAGATAATTAAGCAGTTCCACGTGCTCATCGACTACGACAAGATAGGCAGCTTCATCAAGGCTTTCATAGGGCTCAAAGTAAATCCTCCACAGCTTCATGAAATCGTGAAGGAACTCGAGAACCACCCCGACATCCAAGTCATGTACAGGACCACGGGAGGGTGGGACATCTTCGTCGAAGTCATCTTCAAAGACATGCAGGAGCTTAACTGGTTCCTCGAGAAGAAGCTCAACGTCGAAGGGATACTCGGCACAGAGGTTAACGTGGTCATCGGCCCATACAAACGGTGCCCGTGCACAAATATATAGAACCGCTACTTAGCTAAAATAACTAGTATCTCACCCTCAAGTTCATATTCTGACAACCATAGAGTATAATGAATTTACATGTCTGCCAAGACGCGCAAGCTCTTCAACCCATGGAACATAGCATTGGTGACGCTGATAGTTGGGTTGATGCTGGGGTATCAAGTCAACGACGTGTTGTCGTCAAACAAGATCAGCAGCCTCCAAGAGACGATTGATGATCAAAGCGCCATGGTGACGACGTTGGAGC